>JAAYHO010000115.1 GCA_012735335.1 Gammaproteobacteria bacterium | reverse complement strand
GTAACCGAACAGGGCCTGGCCGACCTCCGCGGCCTGGCACCCCGCGAGCGGGCCCGGGCAGTGATCGACAACTGCGTGCACCCGGAATACCGCGACGCACTCAACGACTACTTCGACCGCGCCTGCGCCAAAGGCGGCCACACCCCGCACCTGCTGCGTGAAGCCGTCGAATGGCACCTGAACCTGGAAGAGTTCGGCCACATGCGCGCAGCGGGCTGACCGCAAACCCAAGTGGCCGAAGTGGATTGCCGGGATAAAACCCGGCATTCCATTTCCATCCAGACGGCACTCCCTCCGGGAACGTCGAGCACCAGCTCGATGAGCGGACCGGCACATAACGCAGCGCTACCAGGCCACACCGCGGACGAGCTGGTGCTCGTCCCTCCCGGAGTGTCGAGCTCCCGCTCGACACAGCGTGCCCACCGCACATCCCGACTTGCCGGGATGGAACCCGGCACTCCAATTCACACCACAGCTGCGACGCCCGTCGCAATATTGAGAGCCGACGGGGTGTCCCGGCCCGGTCTGTGAACCATGCACTTCCCCATCCACGCCCGGTTGCTAGCCTTGGAGCAAATCACAACAAGAATCGACTCAAGGGACCGCCATGGATACCTGGCCACTAGCCGCTCGCATTCTAGGGATACTACTGCTCTGGTTGCTCAGCGTAGCCCCGGGGATTTTCGCCTCTGCCAATGACACACCTCCCAAACGGCAGACCGAGTTCAGCGACCGCAACTACCAACCCAGCCGCCAGATCAACACCAGCGCTCCGGTTGCCATTACCTCTCGTCCGGCGCCGCATCGCGAAAGCCGCATCATCCAGAGCAAAACGGAAAAGGTGAAGTGGACAAATGCCCGGGGCGAAGAAGCTGAATATCGCATGTATTACGAATACGACGGCACCAGCGTGACCTTCGCCAGCGTGTGCAGCAACCACCGCAAGGGCTCAATCGACTACCGCAACTGCCGCAAAGCGGCCAAACAGTGGTTTGGCACCCGCTGCAACACCAGCAGCGGGTCGGGGAGGATGTACTGTCAGGCGAGTAATGCGTTCAGGCCTTGAGAGGAGGAGTCGCCCTTGCCTTGCCCTTGCTGATTATTTTGCAGTCATCAGGCGGCCGGGCAGAATAGTGGCCCGGCAGGTCAGTTGACTTTCACCCGCTTGCGCTTGTGCTTGCCCTTGAGGAAACGCTTGGTTTTCGCCTTCCAGTCAAAATAATGGAAAGGTACCCGATAGGGCCAGCTGAACGAACGTCCCAACGCCTGCAGATACATCTCCATGAAGGCCTCACGTCCTGCCCAGTCCAGCTTGTAACAGGTGCGCTTGAGGTCGGAAAGGCGCTTGCCGATAGAGGTTGGCTTGTCGTAGAAGCGGGCCCGCGCGGTATCGATCAGGGTGAAGTCCAGGCTCTTGTTCTCGCCGATGTAGACCAGGATATTGCCACCGGCCAAGTCGCGGAAAAACACACCTTTACTGTGCATTCGCAACAGGAATTCGCTCAACGGCTGGAAGAAGTCATCCCGGGCTATACCTTGATATTCCGTCTCACCCCGCGCGTAATGCTCAAAGAAGTGCCGCACCGAAGGTATGTCTCCGGCATGCTCACAGACATACCAGTTGTCGAGCGTATCCTTGCGAGTATGGCGCTCGAACCAGGCCACCGGCGCGGCTGAGTCAATACCCATACGGCGCAACTGGTTGGCACCACTCCAGCTGCGCACCGCCTTGGTCGGCTTGAAGTGATCAACAATCTTCTTGTTCCACTTCAGTCGATTGGGCTTCTTGACCGTCAGCTTGCGCCCCGCGCAGTTCGGATCATCCACCGACCAGATCACGTTACGCGCCCGACGCAGGATATTATCTCCGGCCGGGGCCACCACCCGGTCGGGATGCAGTACCTCGACCAGCCTGTCAGCCTGCTCGCGGTTGGCGGCAAACACCATGCCCCGCCAATTCTCGTCATGATAATAATAGTGCTGGCCACCCGGCCGGTTGGCATGCACCGCCAGGCCAGGTATGACGCGGGTACTGGTATCGATCGGGATATTGCGCTCGGGCGGCCAGCACAGGAACAGCGGCACCTCGGTCGCCCAACCAGGAGCTCCATCGAAAGACTGGCCGGTATGATCCAATACTTCCGCCTGCTGCAGGTCCTCGGCGCTATAGAGATCTTCCAACGCCGCTGCCTGACTGTGCGTGGTCCAGACCACATGCACCTGGCGCTCGTCGTTGGCAAAGCGGTGAACCTGCAAGCGCTCACCGGTCGGTAACTCACCGAGATAGCGCGTGCCGGGGATCAGACGATTGAACAGTGCCAACGCAGCAAAGGCCGGGCGTTGCACATAATCACGCCAGCATCCGTTATTCTCGGTGTACTGGCCAACCAGTTCATGCTTGGCCGGCTGCCCGGTAGCATCATCCACCAGCCCTTCCCGCTGACTCACCAGCGGCCCCCAGTAGGCCCGCTGCAGGCCACCGGACGCGGCGGTCAGTACCATGTAGCGTATCAGGTAGTCGGCCTGCTTCTGCTCGCTGTCAACCACCCGCCGCTCGATGCGCGGCAGGGTCCAGAAGGCGGTGGTGGAGTAGGTTCTGGGAATGGCGAAGAGTCCACTGAGTCGACCGAGGATACGTGCCTTCTTGATCAGATTCAGCTTCAGCAGCATGGTCATCATGCGCCCGGCCACCCGATGATCAAAGGCCTCCGGACGAATCACCCGCTCCACAAACAGGTTGTTGGTATGGATGTCCGGCAACTGCCCCCGGCGCTCCATGGCTTTCAGAAAGGCATAGTTATAGGGCGG
>JAAYHO010000114.1 GCA_012735335.1 Gammaproteobacteria bacterium | reverse complement strand
CGGCAGATGATCGTTGACCTCCGCGTAGGTCAAGTAGCCCTGCTCGCGACCGCGGGCGATGAGCTCTTTGAGACGGGATTGCTGTTGCGCTTTTCCGGACATAACAACCCTATGTGGATGCCTTGGTGTGCAAAAAAGTAAGCTGCGGATTATACCCTGAAATCAGGGTGTCTTGCCAGTTTGCCGTATTGTCAGTGCCCGGCAGTTGGTGTATGACGGCTGTTCAGGAGTTGCCGCAGCTGCTGTTTTTCCTCAGTATCGAGTGGAGTCTGAGCCGACTTGTCGAGGAGATGTTGAATTTGGCGGTCGACTTGCCCCACCATTAATGTATTTATAGTGTCGAAAAACTGTTGTTCAAGGTTGGCACTGGGAATATTCAGCAGCCACTCCTTTTCCGCCAGTTGATTGAGCTGTTGCCCGAGGGCCGTTCCGTGCCACCGGGCCAGTAGTTCTATTGTCGTCAGCTGCGGGTTTTTCTGAAGGGCGTCGATCAATGCGATCAGCAATTGCGCCTCCTCATCTCCCTCGTTGGCCAGTGTGCTGGCCTGCTGCGCCAGTCCGGCCAGGTGCGGGTGATGCAGCAGGGTGCGTGCGGCACTCATCACCGGGCTTTCCACTGCCCGCTCGTGTCGCTGTTGCCGGGCTGGCGGGCGTCTGAACTCGCTGGAGCGCGTGGTGCGGGTCTGGCTGGTCCACTCGGGCGCTGCATCAAAGTGGTAGTCCGGTTCCTCCCGCTCCAGATAGGCGTAGTCATAGTCGGCGGGCGGTGGCGTTGCTGGTGCCGCCGGTGCGGTGACTGCTGACTGCGCGGGAGCTGACGTCGGCAGGCTGTCCAGGTCCATTCCGGTGCGCTCCTGCAGCGACTGCCTGAGCAGGCGACGCAGCAGGCTGCCGGGCACCTGTTCGATCAGCGGCAACGCCAGAGTCGCCAGGTGGGCCTTGCCCTCCAGACTGTCTGGTGGCGCTTCTTCAGCCAGATGGCGGAACAGGTATTCGGTCAGCGGCTGGGCCTGTTGCTGCATGCGGGCGCGGAAGGCGTCCTGGCCTTCCTGGCGGATCAGACTGTCCGGGTCCTGGCCGTCGGGCAGAAACATGAAGCGCACATGGCGGCCGTCTTCCAGGGCCGTCAGGCAGGACTGCAATGCCCGCCAGGCCGCCTGGCGCCCGGCGTTGTCGCCGTCAAAGCAGAACACCACGCTGTTGACCACGCGGAACAGCCGTTTCATGTGCTCTTCGCTGGTAGCGGTGCCCAGGGTGGCGACAGCATTGGTCACGCCGTGCTGGGCCAGGGCGATAACGTCCATATAGCCCTCGACCACCAGAATGTCATCGAGCTGGCGGTTGTGGCGTCTGGCCTCGTAGAGGCCGTAGAGCTCCCGGCCCTTGTGGAATACCGGTGTCTCGGGGGAGTTCAGGTACTTGGGCTTGTCGTCACCCAGCACCCGACCCCCAAAACCTATCACCCGGCCACGGCTGTCACGAATCGGGAAGGTGATGCGATCACGGAAGCGGTCATAACGGTTGCCGCTGTCCGGGTTCTCCACCACCAGTCCGGCTTCGATCAGCAGTTTCTCTTCACTGCTGTCGGTGGCCAGATGGCCCATCAGGTTGTTCCAGCCGGGTGGGGCAAAGCCGATGTCGTACAGCTTGGCGATCTGCCCGGAGAGGCCGCGCTGCTGCAGGTAATCCACCGCCCGTTTGCGTTGTGCGTGTTGGCGCAGTTGCTGACGGTAAAAGGCCGCAGCGTTCTCTAGCACCGGGTACAGCGGACTGTCCTGGCGTTGCGGGCGCGGCCCGCGCTGATTGCCGCGTTCTTCCCTGGGTACATCCACGCCAGCCTGGCGTGCCAGTTCTTCCACCGCCTGGGGGAAGTCCATCCGCTCGAAGTCCATCAGGAAGCCGATGGCATTGCCGCCCGCACCGCAGCCGAAACAGTAATAGAACTGCTTGTCCGGGCTGACGCTGAAGGAGGGGGACTTCTCGTTATGGAAGGGGCACAGGGCAGAGTAGTTCTTGCCGGTCTTTTTCAGCTTGATCCGCGAGCCGACCACCTCGACCACGTCGGTGCGCCCAAGAAGATCGTCAATGAAACCCTGCGGGATCAGCCCGGCCATGCATGCTGCCTTGCGAACGTAAGTGAATCAGGGAGGAGATGATAGCACGCGCCGGAAACAGAAATATCCAGCTTCTCCCTGATAGATAGGAAGGCCGGAATGGAGTACGTGCTATTTAGAAGTTCGAGCGTCCAGAGCGCCTTGAAAGTGCTCGGCGGGCCTGGGATCAGGCCCGGCAGGACGCTGTAGCTGAACTCAGTACAGACGCTCGCGGCGGCGGTTTTCGCGCTGCAGCTTCTTGGCGTGACGCTTGACTGCGGCAGCAGCCTTGCGCTTGCGCTCGGTAGTGGGCTTCTCGTAGAACTCGCGGCGACGGACTTCGGCCAGAACGCCGGCTTTTTCGCAGGAGCGCTTGAAACGACGCAGAGCGACGTCGAAGGGTTCGTTCTCTTTTACTTTGACGGCAGGCATTTCGTACCTTTCTCAAAAACTGTGGTTAATAGCCCCGATGTAAATCAGAGCAATCGCATTTCAAGGGGAGCGGATGTTACCGCCTTTGTTGAGGAAATGCAAAGGTGTTTTACCTGTGTCAGATGCGGCGATATGGCCCGGCCATGTGTCGGTCGGGGCGGGAAAGGCTGGTCTGAAACGACCGTGGCTATTATCATGCACGGCTATTTTTCAGCCGAGGCCTTGTCGCCATGCGCGTTCTGGGTATTGAAACCTCCTGTGATGAAACCGGCGTTGCGCTGTACGACAGTGAGCGCGGCCTGCTGGCGGACGCTCTGTTCAGCCAGATCGACCTGCACCGCATCTATGGCGGGGTAGTGCCGGAGCTGGCTTCCCGGGATCACGTCAAACGCATGGTACCGCTGGTGCGTGAGGTCTTCGAGCGGGCTGGTGTTGCCCACGGAGAGGTGGATGGAGTGGCCTATACCGCCGGGCCCGGCCTGGTCGGTGCGCTGTTGGTCGGTGGTGCCTTTGCCCGGGCGCTGTCCTTTGCCTGGGGCGTCCCGGCGCTGGGCGTACACCATATGGAAGGCCATCTGCTGGCGCCGATGCTGGAAGACAATCCTCCGCAGTTCCCCTTTGTTGCCCTGCTGGTTTCCGGCGGTCATACCCAACTGGTTCAGGTAACCGGTATCGGTGAGTACCAGCTGCTTGGTGAGTCGCTGGATGACGCCGCCGGGGAGGCCTTCGACAAGACTGCCAAGCTGATGGGTCTGCGTTATCCCGGTGGGCCGGAGATTGCCCGGCTGGCCGAGCAGGGCACGCCGGGGCGGTTTGTCTTCCCCCGTCCGATGACCGACCGCCCCGGCCTGGATTTCAGCTTCAGCGGCCTCAAGACCTTTACCCTGAATACCTGGCAGCGCTGTGTTGCCGATGGCGATGACGGTGACCAGACCCGCAGCGATATCGCTCTGGCCTTCGAACAGGCGGTGGTGGAGACCCTGACCATCAAGTGCCGTCGGGCGCTGAAGGCCACTGGCCTGAAGCGGTTGGTGATTGCCGGAGGTGTCAGTGCCAACCAGCGTCTGCGTGCGTCATTGGAGAAGATGGCGGGCGGGCTGGGCGGTGAGCTGTTCTATGCCCGTCCGGAATTCTGTACCGATAACGGTGCCATGATTGCCTATGCCGGTTGCCAACGATTGCTGGCTGGCCAGCAGGATGAGCAGGGGCTGTCGCCACGGGCTCGCTGGCCCCTTGAAGAGTTGCCAGCTATCGTCAGTTGATCAGGTGTTCAGGAGCGGAAGCGGTTTTCGTTGCCTGCCAGCAATCGGCCGATATTCAGCCGGTGGCGCAGCAAAATGATCAGCACCATCAGACTGACCGGAATCTGCAGTTCCGGGCTGTGCCAGGCGGTCCAGGGCAGCAGGGCGACGCAGGCTGCCAGTGAGGCGAGAGAGGCGGTGGCGCGCAGGGTGAATACGCCGATCCAGACCAGCGCGGCCAGCGCCGCAGCGGGCCAGGACAATATCAGCAGCACGCCCGCCGCCGTCGCCACCCCCTTGCCCCCCTGGAAACGGTGGTACAGCGGCAGGATATGGCCGATCAGGGCAAACAGACCGACCCAGGCCTGCTGTACCGGGTCCAGCCCGATACGGCCAGCCAGCCAGACAGCCAACGCGCCCTTGCCCATGTCGCCGAGCAGGGTCGCCAGGGCCAGCCGTCGGTTGCCCAGCCGCAGCATGTTGCTGGCTCCGGGGTTGCGTGAGCCGAAGCTGCGCGGGTCCGGTTGATGGCGCAGACGGGCCAGCAGCACGGCGAAGGAGATCGAGCCAAGCAGATAGGCAGCACACAACAGCAGGGTGAATTCAACGGTCATGGTGCGTCTGGCCGAATGGGTGATGGGCCATTGTAGTCGACACGGGAGCAAAACAGTGGATCAGGTTTTTATCAGAGGTCTGGAAGTGGACGCGGTGATCGGTGCCTACGACTGGGAACGCAATATCCGCCAGCGTCTGGTAGTGGATCTGGACATGGCCTGGGATATCCGCCCGGCGGCGCAGGATGATGATCTGAGCAAGGCGCTGGATTACGCCACCGTCAGCCAGCGCCTGCTGGAATATGTCAGTGCCAGCAGTTTCGAGCTGGTGGAGACCCTGGCCGAGCGTCTGGCGGCGCTGGTGATGGAGGAGTTCTCCGTGCCCTGGCTGCGCTTGAGTATCAACAAGCCCGGCGCGGTTACCCAGGCCACCGGTGGGGTCGGGGTGGTGATCGAGCGGGGAGAACGCAGCGCATGATGCGCATCTATCTGGGCATCGGCAGCAACACCCAGCGCGAGCATCACCTGCAGCGCGGG
>JAAYHO010000113.1 GCA_012735335.1 Gammaproteobacteria bacterium | reverse complement strand
GCCATGCGCCGCTTGAACTCGGCGGCCAGTTCGGGGAATTCGGCCTGGTAGGCGGCGAATCTGTCGTTCCACTGCTGCTCGGCCTGGCTGCCCGCCTCTTTGGCATCCCACTCGGCGTAGATATCGGCAGGAATCTCGAAGGGCGCATGGTTCCAGCCCAGCGCTTCACGGGTCAGGGCAATTTCAGCCTCACCCAGTGCGGCACCGTGGGAGGTTTCCTTGCCCTGCCGGTTCGGCGAACCGTAACCGATGATGGTCTTGCAGCAGATCAGCGTCGGTTTGTCGCTCTTGCGTGCAGTCTCGATGGCGATCTTGATCTCGTCGGCATCGTGGCCGTCGACGTTGCGAATCACCTGCCAGCCGTAGGATTCGAAACGGCGCGGGGTGTCGTCGGTAAACCAGCCGTGCACTTCACCGTCAATGGAGATGCCGTTGTCGTCATAGAAGGCGGTGAGCTTGCTCAGACCCAAGGTACCGGCCAGTGAGCAGACTTCATGGGAGATGCCCTCCATCATGCAGCCATCGCCGAGGAACACGTAGGTATCGTGATCAACGATAGTGTGCCCGGGGCGGTTGAACTGGGCGGCCATGATCTTCTCCGCCAGGGCAAAGCCCACGGCGTTGGCAATCCCCTGCCCCAGCGGACCGGTGGTGGTCTCGACGCCGGGGGTGTAGCCCAGCTCCGGGTGACCGGGGGTCTTGCTGTGCAGCTGACGGAAGTTCTTCAGGTCGTCGATGCTCAGGTCGTAACCGGTCAGGTGCAGCAGGGAGTAGATCAGCATGGAGCCGTGGCCGTTGGACAGCACGAAGCGGTCGCGGTCGGCCCACTGCGGGTTGGCCGGGTTGTGCTGCATGAAATCACGCCACAGCACTTCGGCGATATCCGCCATGCCCATGGGCGCACCCGGATGACCACTGTTGGCTTTCTGCACGGCATCCATGCTCAGGGCACGAATGGCATTGGCTCGGTCACGACGACTGGGCATGAACAACTCCTGTGATTTGGCAAGACAGAGGGTAAACCGGGTCAGCCCGATCAACCGTAAAAGTGAAAGGTCGGCATTTTCGCCCAAACTGCCGCCACGGGCAATGAAAACCCGGACCCACCCCGGCAAACCCCATGAATACGTGACGAATGGGCTCAGCAAACCCCATATATCAAAATGTTTTGATATAGTTCTTGCGATTGCCCCGACGCTTCACTAGACTGCCTTGCCATGAACAATGCCGCCCGCCTGACAGCCGTCGATGCCTCCAGCAGCGAACAACTGGCCGCCTTTCTCAAGGCCGCCGGGGATCGGCTGCGGCTGGATATCCTGCGGGTACTGCGCAGCGACTCCTTCGGCGTACTGGAGCTGGCACAGATCTTCGATGTCCGTCAGTCAGGCATGAGCCATCACCTCAAGGTGCTGGCCAACTGCGGACTGGTCAGTACCCGGCGCGAGGGCAACTCGATCTTCTACCGGCGCAGTCTGGCAGATGCCGGCTCCCCCTGGCGGCAACTGCATGAACAGCTGCTGCTGGAGCTGGACAGCCTGCCGATGGATGCCACACTGGCCGAGGCGATTGCCCTGGTGCATGGTCAGCGGGCCGAGATGTCCCGGCTGTTCTTTGCCCAATTCACCGATGGCACCCCGGCGCAGCAGGATCTGATCGCCCACTTCGGCCTGTACCGTGAGCCGCTGCTGGGTCTGATCGACAGCCTGCCACTGCCCGCCCGCGAGCTGGCCATTGAGGTAGGCCCCGGTGAAGGCGGTTTTCTGCCGGACCTGGCCAGCCGTTTTCAGCGGGTAATGGCGCTGGATAACGCCCCGGCGATGCTGGAGCGGGCCCGGCAGCAGTGTCAGGAGGCGGGACTGGGGAATGTCGAGTGCCTGCTGGCCGACGCCCTGCAACCGCTCGAACTGCCCGCCGCCGACTGTCTGGTGTGCAATATGGTACTGCACCATATGCCCGCCCCCGGCGAGGCGCTGAAGCGTTTTGCCGAACTGCTCAAACCCGGCGGCAGTCTGGTGCTGACCGAGCTGTGCCGCCACGATCAGAGCTGGGTGCGGGATACCTGCGGCGACCTGTGGCTGGGCTTCGAACAGGACGACCTGATCCGCTGGGCCGGGGACGCCGGGCTCGACACAGGTGCCAGTCTGTACCTGGGACTGCGCAATGGCTTTCAGATTCAGCTTCAACAATTTACCAGGGCCCAGCGCTGATCGCGCCGCCAGGTTAACCAAAGGACTAGAACCATGAGTGAATATTCGATTTTCACCTCCGAATCGGTCTCCGAAGGCCATCCGGACAAGCTGGCTGACCAGATTTCCGACGCGGTACTGGATGCCATCCTGGCCGAAGACAAGCTGGCCCGCGTGGCCTGTGAAACCATGGTGAAAACCGGTGTCGCCATCATCGGCGGAGAAATCACCACCAGCGCCTGGGTCGATCTGGAAGACCTGGTACGTCAGGTGATCAAGGATGTCGGCTATACCTCCTCCGAGGTCGGTTACGATGCCGACACCTGCGGCGTGATCAACATCATCGGCAAGCAATCGCCGGATATCGCCCAGGGCGTGGACCGGCAGAAGCCGGAAGACCAGGGTGCCGGCGACCAGGGTCTGATGTTCGGTTACGCCAGCAACGAAACCGATGTACTGATGCCGGCCCCCATCACCTTCGCCCACCGGCTGGTCGAGCGCCAGGCCGAGGTGCGCAAGAACGGCACATTGAGCTGGCTGCGCCCGGATGCCAAATCCCAGGTTACCTGCCGCTATGACAACGGCAAGGTGGTGGGCATCGATGCCATCGTGCTGTCGACCCAGCACAACCCGGAAATCAGCCAGGCCGACCTGCGTGAAGCGGTGATGGAAACCATCATCAAGCAGGTGATCCCGGCCGAGCTGCTGCATGCCGACACCCAGTATCACATCAACCCGACCGGCAAGTTCGTCATCGGCGGGCCGGTGGGCGACTGCGGCCTGACCGGCCGCAAGATCATCGTCGACACCTACGGCGGCATGGCCCGCCACGGCGGCGGCGCCTTTTCCGGCACGGACCCATCCAAGGTCGACCGCAGCGCCGCCTATGCCGGTCGCTATGTGGCCAAGAACATTGTCGCCGCCGGCCTGGCCGAGCGCTGCGAGATTCAGGTGTCCTACGCCATCGGCGTGGCCCAGCCGACTTCAGTGTCGATCAACACCTTCGGTACCGGCAAGGTCAGCGACGAGAAGATCATCCAGCTGGTACGCGAGCACTTCGACCTGCGGCCCTACGCCATTACCCGCATGCTCGACCTGCTGCACCCGATGTACCGCGCCACCGCAGCCTACGGCCACTTCGGCCGCAACCCATTCGAGATGACGGTAGGCAACGACACCTTTACCGCCTTCCCCTGGGAGAAGACCGACCGGGCCGAGGGGCTGCGGGCGGAAGCGGGGCTGTAATACCGGTAGCCAGCATCACCCTCTTCCGTCATTGCGGGGGTGAGTGCCAACATTTGAAGCCCGGCGAGCCCCACATCGTCATTGCGAGGAGCGCAGCGACGCGGCAATCCAGAGGGCTCGGAGTGGCCCGGCAGGCATGGATTGCCACGCCCTTCGGGCTCGCAATGACGGGGTAAGAGGGAGCTAGCAATGGCGGACGGGGTGGCCGGGGGTCAGCGGCGATAGCCCTCATGGCAACTGCGGCAGCTGCTACGCACCGCCGCCATGGCGTCGGCAACCTGCTCGGGGGTTTCGACGCCCTGGCGGGTAACGGCAACCAGATCAGTTACCGCACTGCGGTACCGATCAATGGCCTGCTGCCAGTCCTCGGGCTGGCTCCAGACCTCCGGCAGGGTCGCGTTGCGCTGTTTGGAGTCACCCGGTTCGGGGAAGTGCTCCCAGGGCGCCTCGACCAGCTCGGCCAGGCCTTCGGCATGGGCGGCAAAGGTTTCGCCGTCGAAGGGCAGCTGCTCATTCAGCATGCCGTTCATCGGCTCGCTGTGGGACAGAAATTGTTTGAACGCCGCCTGACGCTTTCCTTCAGGCGAGTTGGGATCGGCAGGACCGCCGCAGCCGACCAGGGCCAGGCCCAGGGTCGCCAGCAGCAGAATGCGGGGATATGGAACGGACAACAGGTTTCTCCCTGACAGTAATTGAACAAGTGATTGAAAGAACAGCCAGTTTACATTGAATGGAGAGTGCCATGAGCGCAGTCATGCAAGCAGATTTTTCCGACTACAAGGTAGCGGACATCACCCTGGCCGATTACGGCCGCCGCGAGATCATCATCGCCGAGTCGGAAATGCCCGCCCTGATGGCCATGCGCCGCAAATACAAGGCCGAGCAGCCGCTCAAGGGCGCGCGCATTCTGGGTTGTATCCACATGACCATCCAGACCGCCGTGCTGATCGAGACCCTGGTCGAGCTGGGTGCCGAAGTGCGCTGGTCCTCGTGCAACATCTTCTCCACCCAGGACCACGCCGCCGCGGCGATTGCCGCCGCCGGCATCCCGGTATTTGCCTGGAAAGGCGAGACCGAAGAAGAGTACGAGTGGTGCATCGAGCAGACCATCCTCAAGGACGGTCAGCCCTGGGATGCCAACATGGTGCTGGACGACGGCGGTGACCTGACCCTGATCCTGCACGAGAAATTCCCCCAGGTGCTGGACAATGTGCACGGCGTCACTGAGGAAACCACCACCGGTGTGCATCGTCTGCTCGACATGCTGAAGAAAGGCACCCTGAAAGTACCGGCCATCAACGTCAACGACTCGGTGACCAAGAGCAAGAACGACAACAAGTACGGCTGCCGTCACAGCCTGAACGACGCCATCAAGCGCGCCACCGACCACCTGCTGTCCGGCAAGAAGGCGCTGGTCATCGGTTACGGTGACGTGGGCAAGGGTTCGGCCCAGTCCCTGCGTCAGGAAGGCATGATCGTACGCGTCACCGAGGCTGACCCGATCTGCGCCATGCAGGCCTGCATGGATGGCTTCGAGGTGGTCTCGCCCTACCTGGGCGGCGTCAACGACGGCACCGAAGCCAGCATCAACCGCGAGCTGCTGGGCAACACTGACCTGATCGTCACCACCACCGGTAACGTCAACGTGTGTGACGCCAACATGCTCAAGGCGCTGAAGAAACGTGCCGTGGTGTGCAACATCGGTCACTTCGACAACGAGATCGATACCGCCTACACCCGCCAGAACTGGTACTGGGAAGAGGTCAAGCCGCAGGTACACAAGCTGCACCGCACCGGCAAGGACAACTTCGATGCGGCCAACGATGACTACCTGATCCTGCTGGCCGAAGGCCGTCTGGTCAACCTGGGCAACGCCACCGGCCACCCCAGCCGCATCATGGACGGCTCCTTTGCCAACCAGGTACTGGCGCAGATCCACCTGTTCAAACAGGGTTACGCCAACCTCGACGCAACCGCCAAAGCTGAACTGCTGCGCGTGGAAGTACTGCCCAAGGAACTGGACGAGGAAGTGGCACTGGAAATGGTCAAGGGCTTCGGTGGCGTGGTCACCCAGCTGACCCAGACCCAGGCCGACTATATCGGCGTGCCGGTCAACGGCCCGTTCAAGCCGGATACCTATCGCTACTGATATCAGCCTGGGGGTGTAGCGCACCTGCGCTACTCCCGGGAACGTCGAGCACCAGCTCGATGAGCGGAGTTTGCCGGCAACACCAACGCCACCGCCAACCCCGTACGAGCTGGTGCTCGAACCTCCCAGATGGCGCCCTTGTCGTCGGGCAGATGCCCGACAACCCCAGCGTTCGATGAGAGACAAGACATGAGCAGTAATAACCAGACCCCCATCAGCTTCGAGTTCTTCCCGACCAAGACCGAAGCCGGTCACGAGAAGCTGATTGCCGCCGCCCATGTGCTGGCGGAGCAGAAGCCCGAGTTCTTCTCGGTCACCTACGGTGCCGGTGGCTCCACCCGTGACCGCACCCTGAATACCGTGCTGCAACTGGATCAGCAGGTGAAGATCCCCACCGCACCGCACCTGTCCTGCGTTGGTGACAGCAAGGAAGAGCTGCGCAAGCTGCTCGACCAGTACCGCGAAGCCGGCATCAAGCGCATCGTCGCCCTGCGTGGTGACCTGCCCTCGGGTATGGGCCGCGCCTCCGGTGAGCTGCGCTATGCCAACGAGCTGGTCGAGTTCATCCGCGAGGAAACCGGCGATCACTTCACCATCGAGGTGGCGGCCTACCCGGAAACCCACCCCCAGGCGCGCAGCTTCGAAGAGGATCTGCAGAACTTCGTACGCAAGGCCAAGGCTGGAGCCGACAGCGCCATTACCCAGCTGTTCTTCAATGCCGACTGCTACTTCCACTTCGTCGAGCGGGTGCGCCGCGAGGGCGTGGAGATTCCGATCGTGCCGGGGATCATGCCGATCACCAACTACGCCGGGCTGGCCCGCTTTGCCGACTCCTGCGGCGCGGAAATCCCCCGTTGGATCCGCAAGCAGCTGGAGTCCTATGGTGACGACAGCGCCAGCATCGCCGCCTTCGGTACCGAGGTGGTCAGCGACATGTGTCGCCGGCTGATTGACGGCGGCGCGCCGAGCCTGCACTTCTATACCATGAACCAGGCCGAATCCAGTCTGGCGATCCTGCGCAATCTCTGAGGCCCCTGTGCCGGGATGGAACCCGGCACCCCATTGAATGCGCTGCCCCCCCCTGGGAACGTCGAGCACCAGCTCGATGACGCAGCCACTCCCGGCCCGCAGGACGAGCTGGTGCTCGTTCCTCCCAGGGAGGGTCTCGGGCACAGTAGCAGCGGCCTGCGCCAATTTTTCTGCGAGGGCGGCGGTTTTCTGTTAGAATCGCCGCTCTCATCTTCATTTTCGGCCGGACGGACAACCCCTGTTCGCAAACGGCCATCACAGGGTTTATCTGAATGTCCTTTGCTTCTCTCGGCCTGTCCGATGCGCTGATGCGCGCTATTGCTGCTACCGGTTATACCACTCCTACCCCCGTGCAACTGCAGGCCATCCCTGCGGTACTGGAAGGCCGCGACCTGATGGTCGCCGCGCAGACCGGTACCGGCAAGACGGCGGGCTTTTCCCTGCCGATCCTCGAACGCCTGTTCCCCAATGGCCAGCGCCCCGCCGATTACAAACGGGCACCCAAGAAGGTCCGCGCTCTGGTACTGACCCCGACCCGCGAACTGGCCGCCCAGGTGCATGACAACATCCGCTCCTACGCTACCGAACTGCAACTGCACAGCGCCTGCATCTTCGGCGGCGTGGGCGCCAACCCGCAGATCAAGGCGCTGGCCCCCGGGCTGGATATCCTGGTGGCCTGCCCCGGTCGTCTGCTGGATCTGGTCGGTCAACGGGCGGTGGATCTGTCTGCGGTGGAATATTTCGTGCTGGACGAAGCCGACCGCATGCTCGACATGGGCTTTATCCATGACGTGAAGAAGGTCATCGCCAAGCTGCCGGAAAAGCGCCAGAACCTGCTGTTCTCGGCGACCTTCTCCAGTGAGATCACCCAGCTGGCCAACCGCCTGCTGCACAACCCGGCGCGGATCGAAGTCACCCCGCCGAACACCACCGTTGAGCGTATCGACCAGCGCGTGTACCGGATCGAAGCCGGGCACAAGCGCGCCCTGGTCGCTCACCTGATCACCATGGGTGCCTGGGAGCAGGTACTGATCTTTACCCGCACCAAGCATGGCGCCAACCGTCTGGCCGAGTATCTGGACAAGAATGGCCTGCCGGCTGCCGCCATTCATGGCAACAAGAG
>JAAYHO010000112.1 GCA_012735335.1 Gammaproteobacteria bacterium | reverse complement strand
TTTCTCGCAACCTGGTTGTGTTGGGTTGAGTCAGGTAGCTGTCAGACGGAGTAAATTTGGATGGCCCGTATTGCAGGCGTCAACATCCCGGATAACAAGCATGCTGTTATCTCTCTGACCTATATCTTTGGTATCGGTCAAACCAAGGCACAGAAAATCTGTGCCGATGCTGGCATTGAGCCCAGTGTTAAAATCAAGGATCTGAGCGAGGAGCAGATTGATCTGCTGCGTAACGAGGTTGCCAAGAACAACACCGAAGGTGACCTGCGCCGCGCGATCAACATGAACGTCAAGCGTCTCATGGATCTGGGTTGCTATCGTGGTCTGCGTCATCGTCGTGGTCTCCCGGTTCGCGGCCAGCGCACCAAGACCAACGCTCGTACCCGTAAGGGTCCGCGCAAGCCGATCCGTAAGTAATCGCGAAGGAATATACAGATATGGCTAAGCCTGCTGCTCGTGTTCGTAAAAAAGTCAAGAAGACGGTGGTTGATGGGATCGCCCACATCCACGCTTCTTTCAACAACACCATCATTACCATTACCGACCGTCAGGGCAACGCTCTGAGCTGGGCGACTTCTGGTGGTTCCGGTTTCCGTGGTTCGCGCAAAAGCACCCCGTTTGCTGCTCAGGTAGCAGCCGAGCGTGCTGGTCAGGCCGCACTGGAATATGGTCTGAAAAACCTCGACGTTAATGTGAAGGGCCCTGGCCCGGGTCGTGAATCTGCAGTGCGTGCGCTGAACTCTTGTGGTTACAAGATCAGCAGCATCACCGATGTCACACCTATCCCACATAACGGCTGTCGCCCGCCCAAGAAGCGCCGCGTGTAATCAGGAGACGGTAAAATGGCTAGATATATTGGTCCCAAGTGTAAGCTGTCTCGTCGCGAAGGCACTGATCTGTTCCTCAAGAGCGGTGTTCGCGCGCTGGACTCCAAGTGCAAGCTGGAGAGCCCTCCAGGTGTGCATGGTCAGCGTCGTGGTCGTCTCTCCGAGTACGGCACTCAGCTGCGCGAGAAGCAAAAAGTTCGTCGCATCTATGGCGTTCTGGAGCGTCAGTTCAGCAACTACTACAAGGAAGCTGCCCGTCTGAAGGGTGCTACCGGTGAGAACCTGCCGCAACTGCTCGAGCGTCGCCTGGATAACGTGGTATACCGCATGGGCTTTGGTGCTACCCGCGCTGAAGCACGTCAGCTGGTGTCCCACAAGGCAATCAGTGTCAACGGCAAGACCGTGAACATCGCTTCCTACCTGGTATCCCCGGGTGATGTGGTTGCTGTTCGCGAAAAGTCCAAGAACCAGCTGCGTATCAATGGCGCTCTGGAACTGGCGGCCCAGCGCGGCCAGGCAGAATGGCTGCAAGTCGATGCTGCCAAGAAGGAAGGTGTCTTCAAGAGCCTGCCCGCACGGAGTGATCTGTACGCCGACATCAACGAAAACCTGATCGTCGAGCTCTACTCCAAGTAAGCGATAGTCAGCAAAAGGTGCCTTTCATGCAAAATTCGGTTGCCGAGTTTCTTACACCACGTCATATCGACGTACAAGAAACCTCGCCCACTCGTGCCAAGATCACTCTTGAGCCGCTGGAGCGTGGTTTTGGTCATACCCTGGGCAATGCGCTGCGTCGCATTCTGCTCTCGTCCATGCCCGGTTGTGCCGTGGTAGAGGCGGAAATCGATGGCGTTTTGCATGAGTACAGCGCCATTGAAGGCGTCCAGGAAGATGTCATCGAGATCCTGCTGAACCTCAAAGGTCTGGCGGTCAAGATGCATGGTCGCGACCAGGTCAGCCTGACCCTGTCCAAGAAGGGTGCGGGTGCTGTTACCGCTGGCGACATTCAGCTGGATCACGATGTGGAGATCGTCAATCCCGATCACCACATCGCCACGCTGTCCGCCAACGGCGCGCTGAACATGAAACTGGTTATTGCGCGCGGTCGTGGCTATCAGCCCGCCGATGCGCGCCAGTCCGATGAGGACGAAAGCCGTTCCATTGGCCGTCTGCAGCTCGACGCTACCTATACCCCGGTTCGCCGCGTGGCCTATGTCGTCGAAAGCGCACGGGTTGAGCAGCGTACTGACCTGGACAAACTGGTCATCGACCTGGAAACCAACGGTACGCTGGAGCCGGAAGAGGCGATTCGTCGCGCTGCCACCATCCTGCAACACCAGTTGGCTGCCTTCGTTGATCTGAAGAGTGATCTGGAGCCCGAGGTGGAGCAGCCGGAAGACGAGATCGATCCGATCCTGCTGCGCCCGGTTGACGACCTGGAGCTGACTGTCCGTTCGGCCAACTGCCTGAAAGCAGAAAACATTTACTATATTGGCGATCTGATCCAGCGTACCGAAGTG
>JAAYHO010000111.1 GCA_012735335.1 Gammaproteobacteria bacterium | reverse complement strand
TGGCCCGAGCGGCCGGACAACTGGCGCCTTGGCGGCAAGCCGGCGCAGGCCGCCTTTGCCGAGGTGGCCCGGGCGATTGCCGGCTTCGAGCCGGTGACCGTGGGTGTTTCGGCGGCGCAGTATGCCAATGCCAGCCTGCAGCTGGATCATCCGGCGATCCGGCTGGTGGAAATCAGCAGCGATGATGCCTGGGTGCGGGACACCGGCCCGACCTTCGTCAGCAATGGCCAGGGCGGGTTGCGCGGGGTGGACTGGACCTTCAATGCCTGGGGTGGGCTGGACGGTGGTCTGTATTTTCCCTGGAACCGGGATGATCAGGTGGCGGACAAGATTCTCGGGCTGGAGCGCTGCCCGCGTTACCGCACCGAGGGTTTTGTGCTGGAGGGTGGGGCGATTCACGTGGATGGTGAGGGCACGCTGATCACCACCGAGGAATGCCTGCTCAACCCGAACCGCAATCCGCATCTGCAGCGCCATGAGGTGGAACAGATGCTGATCGATTATCTCGGCGTGGAGAAGATCATCTGGCTGCCCGAGGGGCTGTACAACGACGAGACCGACGGCCACGTCGACAACTTCTGCTGTTTCGTGCGCCCCGGCGAGGTCCTGCTGGCCTGGACGGATGATGAGGCCGATGCCAACCATGCCCGCTGCCAGGCCGCCCTGGCTGTTCTTGAGCAGACTACCGATGCCCGGGGTCGTGCATTGACCGTGCACCGCATGCCGATTCCCGGGCCGATCCACGCCACCCGGGAGGAATGCGCCGGGGTGGATCAGGTACCCGGCAGCCAGCCACGCACACCGTCCATCCGCCTGGCCGGTTCCTACGTGAACTTCCTGATCGTCAATGGCGGCATCATTGCGCCGAGCTTCGATGACCCTCGGGATGCCGAGGCGCAACAGCTGCTGGAGACCCTGTTTCCGGAGCGCCGGGTGGTGATGGTGCCGGGGCGGGAGATACTGCTGGGCGGTGGCAATATCCACTGTATTACCCAGCAGCAGCCAGCAGTGTGAACAGCGCTGCTGCGCAAGCGGAACGATTCGTATTATAGTCGCTGGGTTTGCCCGCTTCGGTGGGCAGTCTTGCCTATGGCCACCAATAAGGACCACCCATGCGCCTTGCACCCCCTGTTTTAGCCCTGCCGCTGGCGGGCGTTGCGATTCTGCTGTCTGCCTGTAATGAACCTGCCTCTTCCAGCCGGGCGACCAGCGCCACGGTATCCGAGATGCCCGCCAGCCTGAGCGGTGAGCTGACCAGTCAGAGTGCGATCAACTTCAACGATGGCTCCCGCTACCAGCGTTTCGATCTGCAACTGCAGGCCGACACCCTGTATCGGGTGACCAGCGCCGGGGCGCTGCAGCAGCCGACCCTGATGCTGCTGGGTGAGGACAACCGCCCCATCAGTGGACCGCGAACCGGCCAGCTGTATGCCCAGCCTGATGCAGATGGTATCTACCGGCTGGCCATCAACGGCAGGACGCCCAGCGACTTCGGCCCCTTCCGCCTGGAAGTGGTAACCGCTGCAACCACCAATGACGGTGAGCTGCAGCCGGGGACGGATGTGCTGGGACGGTTGCGCGGCGATACTGAGGGCAAGGGCAACCGTTACACGCTGCAGGTGGCAGACAAGGGGTTGTATGAAATTGTCCTGCGTTCCGACGAGTTCGATACAGTGCTCAAGCTGCGCGGCACGGGCGTCAGCCTGACCGATGATGACGGCGCCGACGGCACCAATTCGCGGCTGGTTGCGGCATTGGAGAGTGGCAGCTATCAACTGACTGCCAGCGGTATCGAGTCGGCTGATGCCGGGGTCTACAGCCTGATGATCGAGCAGCGTGAGCTGCCCGAGGGGATCAATCTGAGCGAGGGTGCCGAGCTGGAAGTCGGCACGGATTATACCGGCATGCTGGTGAGCCAGCCGCAGAGCTACAGCCTGCGCGTGGAGCAGGCCGGACTGCTGCAGCTGAGCATGCGCTCGGATGAGCTGGACAGTCTGCTGGAGCTGGCCGGGCCGGGCGTCAATACCCGCGATGATGACAGTGGCGGCGGTCATGATGCGCTGATCAGCGTGGCGGTGGAGCCGGGCAATTACCGGATCAAGGCTGCGCAGCTCAATAATGCCGAGGGCCTGTTTACCCTGCGCGCGGATATCAGCGAAGTGAGTGCCCTGGGGGAAACCATCGTGCCTGGTGAAACCCGTGTCGGCCGACTGCGTCAGGGGCAGCCCAGCAGCACCCGACTGCAGATCACTGAACCCGGACTGTACCGGGTGACACTGCGCTCATCGGCATTTGATGCGCTGCTGGGACTGCAGGGGCAGGGGCTGGAAGAGCAGGATGACGACAGCGCCGGCGGCACCGATGCCCAGCTCGAACTCTATCTGGAAGCGGGGGAGTATCAGTTGAGTAATGGCAGTTATGCCAATGAGGGCGGTGGCAGCTTCGTGCTGTCGGTCAGCTCGGCGTTGTAGTCTTCGGACTGTTCTGTCCGTCCTGTGCCAGCTCATCCAGCTGGCACAGGGTGCAGTCGCCACTGTCAGGGTGGCTGGTCTCCACGTAGCGCACCCGCCGCACCGCCGACTGACGGTCGGCGCTGATGCGGTAACGGGGGCGCTCGGGAGGCTGTTTCATCCTTATCGACCCAGCAGCTCTCGACCACGCTGTACCGCGGCCCGCACCTGATTCGGTGCAGTTCCACCGATATGGTCACGGGCGTTCACCGAACCTTCCAGGGTCAGCACCTCGAACACATCCTGTTCGATCTGGTCACTGAACTTGCGCAGTTCCTCCAGGCTCATCTCGGCCAGATCCTTGCCGCTGTCCACACCGTACTTCACCGCATGCCCGACGATCTCGTGGCAGTCGCGGAAGGGCAGGCCCTTGCGTACCAGATAGTCGGCCAGATCGGTGGCGGTGGAGAAGCCGCGACGGGCTGCTTCACGCATCACCTCGACCCGCGGCTGGATCGCCGGAATCATGTCGGCAAAGGCACGCAGGCTGTCACGCAGGGTATCGACCGCGTCGAACAACGGTTCCTTGTCCTCCTGATTGTCCTTGTTGTAGGCCAGCGGCTGGCTCTTCATCAGGGTCAGCAGGCCCATCAGGTGACCATAGACCCGGCCGGACTTGCCGCGCACCAGCTCGGGTACGTCGGGGTTCTTCTTCTGCGGCATGATCGATGAGCCGGTGCAGAAGCGGTCGGGCAGTTCGATGAAGTTGAACTGGGCACTGGTCCACAGCACCAGCTCCTCGGAGAAGCGCGACAGGTGCATCATTGCCAGCGCCGCAGCGGCGCAGAATTCGATGGCGAAGTCGCGGTCGGAGACGCCGTCCAGCGAGTTGCCGGATACCGCCTCGAAGCCCAGCAGTTCACAGGTCAACTGGCGGTCGATGGGGTAGGTGGTACCGGCCAGCGCCGCGCTGCCGAGCGGCATGCGGTTGACCCGCTTGCGGCAGTCGAGCAGGCGCTCGCGGTCGCGGCTGAGCATCTCGAACCAGGCCAGCAGGTGGTGGCCGAAGGTCACCGGCTGGGCGGTCTGCAGGTGGGTGAAACCGGGCATGATCACCTCGGCATGCTGCTCGGCCTGATCCAGCAGGCCGCGCTGCAGGCGTTCCAGTTCGGCGACGATCACGTCGATCTCTTCGCGCAGCCACAGGCGGATATCGGTCGCTACCTGATCGTTGCGCGAACGGCCGGTGTGCAGCTTCTTGCCGGTGATGCCGATGCGCTCGGTCAGCCGGGCTTCGATGTTCATGTGCACATCTTCCAGATCCACCCGCCAGTCGAACTGGCCGGCCTCGATCTCGGCCCGGATGGCGTTCAGCCCTTCGATGATGCTGTCGCGCTCGGCCTCGGTCAGTACGCCGACCTTGGTCAGCATGCTGGCGTGGGCGATGGAGCCCTGGATGTCATGCTTGTACAGGCGCTTGTCGAAATCCACCGAGGCAGTGAACCGGGCGACGAAGGCGTCCACCGGCTCGCTGAAACGGCCGCCCCAGGATTGGTTGGTAGTCTGATCTTGGCTCATGTGTCGGATCGTTCCGCTGCAGAAATGGGAGAAAGCACATAGGATATCATTTGTGCTTGCACCATGGCGCCCGGCTGGCGGAGACTGCACCGATGAAGAATGGACTCTGGTCACTGTTGAGCAAACCCCAGGCGGGGGAGGATTTCTTTCTCCCGGACCTGTGCTCGTCCGTGGCAGTGTTCACCCTGGTGGTACTGGCTGAGCTGATGGTGCTGGTGTGGGTGCTGGCGCAGCCCGCCGCCGATGGTTTCGACTGGTTGCAGCTGGCGCTGGCCTCGCTGTTCGTACAATGGATAGTGCTGCTGTCCGCCGCGCTGCTGTGCCGCCTGCGCAACTGGATGCGCCGCCGCGCGCTGGGGCTGTCCATCGCCTGCTGCTACGCCGTGGTGGTCGGGCTGACCCTGCTGTTCACCGTGCTGGCCGACTGGGTGCTGTATCAGGGCATGGCCGGGCATCCACCGCTGCGTACCGAGCAACTGCTGCGCCACGGGCTGATTGCGCTGATAATGACCAGCCTGCTGCTGCGCTACTTCTACCTGCAGCAGCAGTGGCAACTGCACAACCAGGCTGCCCTGCAGGCGCGCCTGCAATCGTTGCAATCGCGCATCCGTCCGCATTTCCTGTTCAACAGCCTGAACAGCATTGTCAGCCTGATCGGCAGCCAGCCGGACAAGGCGGAAAGCGCGGTGCTGGATCTGTCCGACCTGTTCCGCGCCAACCTCACCGACGTGGATGCCATCGCCACCTGGGCCGAGGAATACCGTCTGTGCCAGGGTTACCTGCGGATCGAGCAGTACCGGCTGGGCGAACGCCTGCGGGTGGACTGGCAGGTGGATGAGCTGCCGCCCGGCCTGCCCATGCCGCTGCTGACCCTGCAGCCGCTGCTGGAAAACGCCATCCTGCATGGGTTGCAGCCCAGCGTTGATGGGGGGGATATCCAGGTTCGCGGCCACTATCGCCAGGGCCGCGTTGAACTGCTGGTATCCAACAGCTGTCCACAGCAGGCAGAGCTGCCGGTGCACCGGGGTGCGAGCATGGCGCTGAACAATATCCGCGCCCGGCTGGCGGCGCTGTTCGGGCCATCCGCGCAGGTGGATGCATGGCAGGATGGGCCGCGCTACTTCAGCAGGCTGGTCTATCCTTGTAAGCAACCCTTCAATTAACGCACAGGAAGTCATGCAGGCATGAAAGTACTTATCGCCGATGATGAGCCTCTCGCCCGGGAACGCCTGGCCAGACTGGTATCCGCGCTGCCCGGCTATACCGCTCTGGGGGAGATGGCCGGGAGCGGGCAGGAGGTGCTGGAACTGGTGGAGAAACTGCACCCGGACATAGTGCTGCTGGATATCCGCATGCCCGGCATGGATGGCCTGCAGGCTGCCGCCCGGCTCTGTGAAATGCCCGATGCCCCGGCGGTGATCTTCTGTACCGCACACGGTGAATACGCTCTGGAAGCCTTCGCCGTCAGCGCCGTTGGCTACCTGCTCAAGCCGGTACGCAGCGAGGAACTGGTCGAGGCGCTGGGCAAGGCGCAGAAACCCAACCGCCTGCAACTGGCCAGCCTCGGCAAGGCCGGAATCGCCGCCGAGACCCAGCAGGCACGTAACCATATCAGCGCCCGCACGCGCAAGGGCGTGGAGCTGGTGCCGATCGAGGATGTGCTCTACTTCATCGCCGATCACAAATACGTGACCCTGCGTCACACCAACGGCGAGTTGCTGCTGGATGAGCCGCTGAAGGCGCTGGAAGACGAGTTCGGCGAGCACTTCGTGCGTATTCACCGCAACGCGCTGGTAGCCCGGGATCGCATCGGCCGTCTGCAGCGCAGCTCCATGGGCCACTTTCACCTGCACCTGCGCGGACTGGAGGATGAAACCCTCACCGTCAGCCGTCGCCATGTACCCGGTCTGCGCAAGCTGATGGAGGAACTCTAGGACCAGCGGCCGCATGGATGATAGCCGGGGCATGGCGTATGATGCCGGTTGGTACAGGACGAGAATCCCCATGAGTCGACATCTGCGAATTGCCACCCGCAAGAGCGCACTGGCCCTGTGGCAGGCCGAATATATCAAGGCGCGCCTTGAACAGTTGTATCCACACCTACAGGTCAGTCTGGTGCCCATGGTCAGCCGTGGCGACCAACTGCTGGACTCGCCGCTGGCCAAGATCGGTGGCAAGGGGCTGTTCGTCAAGGAGCTGGAAGCCGCGCTGCTGGCCAACGAGGCCGATCTGGCGGTGCACTCCATGAAGGACGTGCCCATGCAGTTTCCTGACGGACTCGGGCTGTACGTCATCTGCGAGCGTGAAGATCCCCGGGACGCCTTTGTCTCCAATACTTACGATTCCATCGAAGCCCTGCCCCAGGGCAGTGTGGTCGGCACCTCCAGTCTGCGCCGTCAGGCCCAGCTGATGGCCCGCCGTCCGGATCTGCAGATCCGTTTCCTGCGTGGCAACGTCAATACCCGACTGGCCAAGCTGGATGCGGGCGATTATGACGCCATCATCCTCGCCTCGGCCGGTCTCAAGCGGCTCGGGCTGGATGAGCGCATCCGCAGCAATCTGGCGCCGGAGCTGTGCCTTCCGGCTGGTGGTCAGGGCGCCGTGGGTATCGAGTGCCGCACCGATGATACCGAACTGCATGAACTGCTGGCGCCACTCAATGATCTGGACAGCTCGCTACGGGTGCGCGCCGAGCGAGCCCTGAACAACCATCTCCAGGGAGGCTGTCAGGTGCCTATCGCCTGCTATGCCGAGCGCAGCAACGGTGAGCTGTGGTTGCGCGGCCTGGTTGGCGAGCCGGACGGTCAGCGTCTGCTCACCGCCGAAGCCCGTGGCCCGGAATCCGAGCCCGAACAGCTGGGTGTGGCGGTGGCTGAGGATCTGCTGCGCCAGGGTGCCCAGGAGATTCTGGATGCGGTATACCGGGAGGCGGACGGCCAGTGAGCTGGGTGCTGCTGACCCGGTCGGCGGAGGATAACCAGCGACTCATCCCCCGCCTGCAGCAGCAGGGCATTGCTGCGCGCAGTCTGCCGTTGCTGCAGATCGAGTCGCAGCCGGAAACGCCGCAGCAGCGCGGTCTGATACTGGAGCTGGACCGCTATCATGCAGTGATGGCGGTCAGCCCGATTGCCGCCCGGCTGGGGCTGGAACGGCTGGATACCTGCTGGCCGCAACCGCCGGTGGGTATCGAATGGTTTGCTGTTGGCCCCGGTACCGCTGCGGTGCTGGATAACTACGGCCTGCCGGTGCAGTTTCCACCGGACGGTCAGGACAGCGAGGCGCTGCTGCGTCTGCCCGCCTGGCAACGCCTGCTGGCGCTGCCGGATCTGCGGGTACTGATCTGGCGCGGTGTCGGTGGCCGGGAGCATTTCTCCTCCACCATCCGCCAGGCCGGGGGGCGGGTGGATCTGCTGGAGCTGTATCAGCGGGCGATGCCCGAAGGGTTGACGGAAAAGCTTGCCGCCGCTGCCGATGACGGCTGCCGGGGTGTGGTAATACTCAGTGGTCAGGCGTTGCAGCACTGGCAGCGCGCGGCCGGATCAGCATGGGAGCAGCAGCGCCACTGGCGTTGCTGGGTACCGGGCGAGCGGGTTGCCGACATGGCGCAGCAACTGGGCTGTACCGATGTGGTGTCCTGCCATGGAGCAGATGATGACAGCGTGATCGCCGCCATCCTCGCCCACCCAATCACGCCATAAGGGGAATAGCGTGGAACCGACAAACGACAACAACCAGAACAAGCAACCCGCTGCGGCCGACACTGTACCGCCGAGCACCACCGCTGCTGCGCAGCGAGGGGGCAGCGAACAGACCGGGAGCGACGACAGCAAGGCCGGCGGAGCTGCTGCCAAAACCACTACCGCGCGCCCGGCACCAGCCCGTAAATCGGCCGCCAGCGGCGGACGCGGAGTGGGCCTGCTGGCACTGCTGGTTGCCGCTGCGGCGCTGGGACTGTCCGGCTGGCAGTGGTATCAGGGACACCAGGGCGGGGCTGATCAGCAGAGCAGCCTGAGCCAGTTGGAAAACCGCCTCACCGAACTGGGCAATGCCCAGCGCCAGAGTCAGAGCAGCGCCAGTCAGCGTCTGGATGGGCTGCCCAGCAGCGATGAATGGCAGCAGTCCCAGCGTCTGACCGCAGAGCTGCAGCGCAGCCAGCAGGTCCTCAGCCAGCGTCTGGCCACTCTGCAGGGCGACGCCCGGGCCGACTGGAAACTGGCCGAGGCGGAATACCTGCTGCGCCTGGCCTCCCTGCGTCTGCTGGCCGCCCAGGATGTGATCTCCGCCCGGGAACTGCTGGAGGCGGTGGATGACATCCTGCAGAGCCAGCCGGACAGCGGGGTGTTTGCCGTACGCGAACAGCTGGCGCGCTATCAGACCCAGCTCGAAGCCCTGCCGGTGGTGGATCGCTCCGGCATCTACCTCAAGCTCGCCGCCCTGCATGAACAGATTGCTGAACTGGTGGCCCTGCCGGTACCGGTCTTCGATCCGGACGAAGTCACTCCGGAAGAGGAGTTCGAGGATCGACTGGCCCGCCGCACCCGCGGCGAGCGCATGCTGATGCGTCTGGAACGCTATGTGCGGGTGGATTTCCAGCGCGGCAAGGTGATCACCCCGCTGCTTGATGAAGCGGAAATGCAGCGCGTGCGCCGCACCCTGCAGCTGACCCTGGAGCAGGCGCAATGGGCCGTGCTGCGCGGCGAAGGCGAGGTCTACCGCATCGCCATGGAGCGCGGCGGGCAGATGCTGGAACAGTTCTTCGAGATGGACAACCCGCAGGTCCAGGCCATGCGCAACCGCTTGAGCCAGCTCGCCACTGAGCGCATCACCCTGGTTCCACCGGATCTGGCACCGCTGCAGCAGGGGCTGGCCGCCTATATCCAGAGCCGCAAGGCGCCGAATCTGACCGGGGAGAGCAGCGATGAGTAAAAGCTACGTCGCGGTGCTGGTGGTTCTGCTGATCGCCGCCCTGCTGGGCATGGCGGTGGCGGAAGACCCCGGCTACCTGCTGATCGCCTGGCGCAACATGTCGGTGGAGACCAGCATCTGGGTTGGCCTGGCCTTCCTGCTGGCGCTGTGGCTGCTGGTATCGCTGTTGCGCGCGGTGGTGCGCCTGATCAATGCCTCCGGGCGCCGGGTCAACCCATGGTCACGGCACAACCGCGCGCGCCGGGCCAATCAGGTAACCACCCGTGGTCTGCTGGAGTTTGCCGAAGGCCACTGGTCCAACAGCCTGCGCCTGCTGCGTCGGGCCGCGCCGCACGCCGATCAGCCGCTGATCAACTATCTGGCTGCGGCCCGGGCCGCCCACGAGATGCAGGACTACCGCGAAGCTGACAACCTGCTGCGCGAAGCCTACGAAACCACACCCAACGCCGACGTGGCGATTGCCGTGACCCAGGCGCAGCTGCAGATTGCCCGGGGCCAGCTGGAACAGGCGCTGGCCACCCTGACCCGGGTGCGCAAGGAACACCCCAGACACCTGTATGCGCTGAAACTGATGGGCCAGCTGTACCTGCGGCTGGAGGACTGGGAGCGGCTGGAACAGCTGCTGCCGGAATTGCGCCGTCACCATCTGTATAGCGAGACTGACCAGCTGGAGCTGGAGCGCCGGGTATACAGCGCCCTGCTGGTACAGGCTGGGCAGCGGGCCGAAGGTCTGGCTGCGGGATCGGCCAACCCGGTCAGCAGCGTCTGGGAACGGCTGCCCAAACCCCTCAGGCAGGACGCCGGCCTGCTGGAAACCTACAGCCTGCAGCTGCGTGTATCCGGTGCCGAGGTGCATGCGGAAAAGGTGCTGCGCGAGGCGCTGGCCGGTTTCTACAACGACCGGTTGGTGCATATCTACGGACTGGTACGCGGCGCCGACCCGGCTCGCCAGCTGAGCACCGCCGAGCGCTGGCTCAATGACCACGCCCACGATGCCACCCTGCTGCTGGCGCTGGGCCGCCTGGCACTGCGCAACGAGCTGTGGGGCAAGGCCCGGGAATATCTGGAAGCCAGCTTCGCCAACCGCCGGGATATTCAGACCTGTGCCGAGCTGGTGCGTCTGCTGGAGCATATGGGTGAGCAACAGGCCGCACAGAAGGTACTGCGTCAGAGCTTCGCCCTGATGATGCACGACCTGCCGGAGCTGCCGCAGCCGGGCAACACCTGACGACCCGCTGGGGTTGGCGAGCCCCCGCTCGCCGACGGGCATGGAGAATGAAGCGCGCCAGGCGTAGCGCAGGCGCGCTACACCCCGTCTCAGGTGTCCCGCGGTGCGTAGGCGAACACGTCGGAATGGATCTGCTCCACCAGCGCTCCGGCTGCGACCAGCGCGTCCAGGGTGGCGTAGACCATGGGTGGTGAACCGCACAGATAGATGTCGTAGTCAGCCAGACTGGTCAGGTCCTCGCACACCGCTTCACACAGCATGCCCTGGCGGCCCGGCCATTCCGGGGTGTCGCTGACTACCTGGTGCAGGTACAGGTTGGCCTGCTGTTGCCAGTCCTGCCAATGCGGCGCCCGGTAGAAGTCGTCAGGCTGGCGCACGCCCCAGTACAGGTGCATCGGTAATGCAAAGCCCTGGTGCAGGCAATGCTGGGTCAGGCTCTGCATCTGTGCCAGCCCGGTGCCGGCGGCAATCAGCACCAGCGGGCGCTGGGGCAGGCGGGGCAGGCCGCAATCCCCCAGCGGCGCCTTGATCCGCACCATGCGCTGCTGGCGGATATGCTCCACCAGCGCTCGGGTGCTCGGATCGCGGGTCAGGATATGCAGCTCCAGTACTCGCTGCTCATGGGGGGCGGAGGCGATGGAGAAGGCCGACAGCTCGCCGTCGGCACGCTCCAGCAGCAGGTACTGACCGGCCTGGTAGCGCAGCGGCTTGCCTGCCGGGGTGCGCAGCAGGATGCGACAGACATCGCCGCCCAGGTCCTCGATCTCGATCAACTGGCAGGCCAGGCTGCGCAGCGGCAGTTCGTCCGGGGCCAGTACCCCTTCCCACAGCACTTCGCAGTCTTCCAGTGGCTCGGCAATGCAGGTGTAGAGTTCACCACGGCGGCGTTCGGCACCATCCTGCATGACCCGGCCGCTGATCAGGTTGGCGGCGCAGATATGGCAGTTGCCATTGCGGCAGCTCTGCGGTGCATCAAAGCCCAGGCGGCGCACTGCATCAATGATCCGCTCGCCGGGCAACAGCTCGATCACATGCCCGGACGGTTGCAGGGTGACTTTCATCAATCGATTCCCAGTTCGGCCCAGATAGCGTCCACCCGCTGCTGTACGGCTGGGTCCTGGGCAATGGCCACGCCCCATTCACGGCTGGTTTCACCGGGCCATTTATTGGTCGCATCCAGCCCCATCTTGCTGCCCAGACCGGATACCGGCGAGGCGAAGTCGAGGTAGTCGATCGGGGTATTGTCGATCAGTACGGTATCGCGCTTGGGGTCCATGCGCGTGGTAATGGCCCAGATCACATCCTTCCAGTCGCGCACGTCAACGTCGTCATCCACCACGATAACGAACTTGGTGTACATGAACTGACGCAGGAAGCTCCACACGCCAAGCATCACCCGCTTGGCATGCCCGGCATACTGCTTCTTCATGGATACCACCGCCATGCGGTAGGAGCAGCCTTCCGGCGGCAGGTAGAAGTCGGTGATTTCCGGGAACTGCTTCTGCAGGATCGGCACGAAGACTTCATTCAGCGCCACGCCCAGCACTGCAGGTTCATCCGGCGGACGGCCGGTGTAGGTGCTGTGGTAGATGGGTTTTTCCCGCTGGGTGATGCGCTCGACGGTAAACACCGGGAAGCGATCCACCTCGTTGTAATAGCCGGTATGGTCGCCGAAGGGGCCTTCGTCGGCCATCTCGCCGGGGTGGATCACGCCTTCCAGCACGATTTCGGCGCTGGCCGGTACCTGCAGCTCGGAACCACGGCATTTGACCAGTTCGGTGCGCTGGCCGCGCAGCAGCCCGGCAAAGGCATATTCGGACAGAGTGTCGGGTACCGGGGTGACCGCGCCGAGAATGGTCGCTGGATCAGCGCCCAGCGCCACCGCCACCGGGAAGGGCTCA
This sequence comes from Gammaproteobacteria bacterium, assembly GCA_012735335.1. GTDB lineage: Bacteria > Pseudomonadota > Gammaproteobacteria > Pseudomonadales > Pseudomonadaceae > Halopseudomonas. The sequence goes on along the minus strand of JAAYHO010000111.1, from coordinate 700 downwards.
CCGGGGTGCTGCTGGCACCACTCATGGAAGTCCAGCGCGCCGCCACGGTGGCTGAGCCAGCGCATGATCACCTTGTTGCGGCCGATCACCTGCTGGCGGTAGATGCCCAGGTTCTGCCGGTCCTTGTGCGGGCCACGGGTAACCACCAGCCCCCAGGTGATCAGCGGTCCGGCATCGCCGGGCCAGCAGGTCTGTACCGGGATGCTGGACAGGTCGACATCCTCGCCTTCGATTACGGTGGCCTGGCAGGGCGCATCCCGTACTACCTTGGGCGCCATGGAGATGACCTTTTTCACCAGCGGCAGCTTGGACCAGGCGTCCTTCAGCCCCTTGGGCGGGTCCGGCTCCTTGAGGTAGGCCAGCAGCTTGCCGATCTCGCGCAGCTCGCTGACGTCATTGGCGCCCATGCCCATGGCGACCCGCTCGGGTGTGCCGAACAGGTTGCCGAGTACCGGCATGTCAAAACCTGTGGGGTTCTCGAACAGCAGCGCGGGACCACCCTTGCGCAGGGTGCGGTCGCACACTTCGGTCATTTCCAGTACGGGGGAGACGGGTGTCTGGATGCGCTTCAACTCACCGCGCTGTTCCAGTCCCTTGATGAAATCGCGAAGATCGGAATATTGCATCTGAGCTTCAAGCCTCAAGCAGCAAGCTGTAAGCAATCGGAGGAATGCCGCAGCTCGAATGTCTGGTCAGAAGC
>JAAYHO010000110.1 GCA_012735335.1 Gammaproteobacteria bacterium | reverse complement strand
GCTGTGCCTGCTCAACAGCGCCACCGACCGCTATCAGTTGATCAGCGAGCCTTTTGACGTCAGCTTTCGGGAACTGAGCGACGAGACCATAGAGCGCTATCTGCAGCGAGAGCAGCCCTATGACTGCGCCGGCAGTTTCAGGATGGAGGGTCTGGGCATCAGCCTGCTCCGCTCGCTGCGCGGCGACGATCCCAACAGCCTGATCGGCCTGCCGCTGATCAGGCTGTGCGAGATGTTGCGTAATGAGGGGCTGGAGCTGCCCTGAGCAGACCTGCTCCGTGGGAGCGGCGCCCCGCCGCGAAAGACTGAACGCATTAACGCAACTGCGGCGCTGCCAGCCCCAGATGCAGCGCCAGGGTATTGCCGATACTGGTACCCAGCTGCCGCGAGAAGCGCTGGAATGGCGACTCACGGTGGGTGAAGTCCACCAGCTCCTCGGTACCGACCAGATCCCGGGCCACTGCCGAAGCACTGGACAGACCATCCACCAGGCCAAGCTCCACCGCCTGCTCACCGGACCAGACCAGACCGCTGAACAGATCCGGGTGCTCCTGCAGACGATCACCCCGCCCTTTCTTCACCTGATCGATGAACTGCTGGTGGGTGGTGTGCAGCACGCCCTGCCAGAATTCGCGCTCATCCTCCCGCTCAGGCTGGAAGGGGTCGAGAAACGCCTTGTGCTCACCGGCGGTGTAGGTGCGGCGCTCGATACCGAGCTTGTCGAGGGTCTCGACAAAGCCGAAACCAGCTGCGGTGACACCGATCGAGCCGACCAGGCTGGCCTTATCAGCATAGATCTGGTCTGCCGCTGCCGCTATATAATAGGCACCGGAGGCGCCGATATCGGCAATCACAGCGTAAACCGGAGTGTCAGGATGCAGCGCACGCAGGCGCTTGATCTCGTCATACACGTAGCCGGATTGCACCGGACTGCCGCCGGGGCTGTTGATGCGCAGCACCACTGCCCGGGTCTGCTCGTCCTTGAACGCCCGGCGCAGACTGGTGACCAGATTGTCTGCACTGGCTTCCTGACGGTCGGCGATGGTACCGCGCACCTCGATCAGCGCGGTATGCGGCTTGCCGGTGGTCGCAGCACCGTCCAGTTTGGACAGCGGCGACAGCACGAACAAAGCGCCGATCAGATAGAGAAAGGTCAGACTCTTGAAGAAGATCCCCCAGCGCCGGGAGCGCCGCTGCTCCTGCACCGAGGCCAGCAGAGTCTTCTCCAGCAGTTGCCAGGCCTTGCGATCTTCCTTCTGCCCAGCCAGCTCATCCCGTTCCAGCATCGGCCCCTCCGTCCAGCGATCCTGTTGCATCTATAACACCCCTGTAAATTGACTTGCCCGGAAGCGCGGCATTGCCCAGCCATGAAACTCGTCGAAGGTATCCACACAGTGCCCCGGCTGACAGCGCAGCAGCTGCTCCTCGGTCATGGCACCGTAGGTGACTGCGACCGGCAACACACCGGCATTGTGGCCCATGATGATGTCAAACTCGCTGTCGCCGACCATGCAGGCATCTGCCGCCTGCACGCCCAGCTCACCGAGGATTTCCTCCAGCATGCGCGGATGGGGCTTGCCAGCGGTCTCGTCAGCGCAGCGGGTGGCATCGAAGTAGTTATCCAGGTCATGACTGGCCAGCATGCGATCCAGCCCGCGCCGGGTCTTGCCGGTGGCCACCGCCAGCAGAAAGCCCTCGGCGCGCAGGGCATCCAGCGCCCCATGCACACCCTCGAACAATGCCGAGGGCTGCTGCTCCAGCAGCAGGTAATTGTCGGTATAGGCCTCGACCACCCGCTGCACCTGCTGCGGATCGTCCAGCCCCGGATAGAGCACAGCCACCGCATCCGGCAGGGCCAGCCCGATGATATCCCGCACCTGACGCGGAGTGCGCACCGGCAGATTCACATCCACGGCGGCACGCTGCATGGCGGTGACGATATTGTCGATGGAATCGGCCAGGGTGCCGTCCCAGTCAAAAATCAGGGTATTCATGTCACTCCTCAGCCAGACGACGCAGGGTACGATCCCAGATCTCTCCGGGCTCGGCACGCACCTGCAGGCGCTCACCACCAGGCAGCTCGGCACCAAGGGAAACTGCGTGCAGAAACAAGCGCTTGCCGCCCTTCTCCCGAATAATTCTGGAAAATTCATCATCACCGTACTTGGTGTCTCCGGCAATCGGGTGGCCGGCATGACGGGCATGCACACGGATCTGGTGGGTGCGCCCGGTAATCGGACGGGCTTCCACCAGGGTGGCCAGGTCACCGAAGCGCTGCACCACGCGGAACTCGGTCAGCGACTCCTTGCCTTCGGGGTTGACCTCGACCATGCGCTCGCCGGAGCGCAGATTGTTCTTCAACAAAGGCGCATGCACCTTCTTCAGGCTTGACGGCCAGCGCCCGCGCACCAGGGCAAGATAACATTTATCCACCCCCCGGCCCGGACCATCGCCGCGCAACTCGGCATGCAGATGACGCAGCATGCTGCGCTTGCGGGCGACCATCAGGCAGCCGGAGGTATCCCGGTCCAGCCGGTGCACCAGTTCCAGCTGCTGTGCCTCGGCCGGGCGCAGTTGGCGCAGCGCCTCGATAACTCCGAAATTCAGCCCGCTGCCACCGTGCACCGCCAGCCCGGCGGGCTTGTTGACCACAATCAGCCCCTTGCCTTCATAGAGGATATTCTGCTGCAGGGTGTTGAGAATGCTCTGCCCCACCAGCGCCGGGGCGTCCGCCTCGGGCAGGCGTACCGGGGGAATGCGCACGGCATCCCCGGCTTGCAGCCGGTATTCCGGCTTGACCCGCCCCTTGTTCACCCGCACCTCGCCCTTGCGCAGAATGCGGTAGATCAGGGTACGGGGTGCCCCCTTGAGTCGGGTGAGCAGATAATTATCGATACGCTGACCGGCCTGATCGTCACTGATCAGGTCGGTTTGCACGCTGGGAGATAGTACGGATTGATCAGTATTCATCGGCGCATGATACATTTTTTCATGCAATTGAAGCACTTGAATAATGCTGCTATAGTCCGGCGAGCTGCGCAAAAGGCAGCTGGAGGCCCCGACAATCCAACAGAGTGTCGCATGTCCTCCCAGAAACATTGTTGTAGAGCCTTCGCCCGGCCTGAAGAAGTGTGCTGGCGAACCTCGAAATTGAGTCATGCTGCAGGCCGCAGGCTGGCAGAATATTAACCCGCTCCGCGGAAGGCGATGGGCGGCACCCGATTCGGATTGCCAAGTGATTAGGTGGAGATGCACAGCTTCAGGATGATGTGACGAGCGTTGACACTTGATATTGCTGTGTCCCCGTCCGCAGTCCGGCTGATTCCTCCCTAAAAGTAACGTTTCTCTGTAACGCCACAGACAGATCTAACTGCAGCTGCCCAAGGGCAGCAGTAATGTGAACTCTGAACATGGGCAAGTTTGGCCCAGGCAGAAACACACCTGACACCTAACGAAAGAATCAGGTGCCGTACTCGTGTTCCGGGGACAACTGGATACACAACGGTACTTCATGAAAAGAATGCTGATCAACGCAACTCAACCCGAAGAGTTGCGCGTTGCGCTGGTAGACGGCCAGCGGCTGTACGACCTGGACATTGAATCAGGCGCACGCGAGCAGAAGAAATCCAACATCTACAAGGGTCGCATCACCCGCATCGAACCCAGCCTGGAAGCCGCCTTTGTCGACTTCGGCTCCGAACGCCACGGCTTTCTGCCGCTGAAGGAAATCTCCCGCGAATACTTCTCCAAACAGCCCGAAGGCCGGGTCAACATCAAGGATGTACTCAAGGAAGGCCAGGAAGTCATTGTTCAGGTCGACAAGGAAGAACGTGGCAACAAGGGCGCGGCCCTGACCACCTTCATCAGTCTGGCCGGTCGTTACCTGGTGCTGATGCCGAACAACCCCCGCGCCGGCGGCATTTCCCGCCGCATCGAGGGTGAAGAGCGCAACGAACTGCGCGAAGCCCTGAACAGCCTGAACGTGCCCGCCGACATGGGCATGATCGTACGCACCGCCGGCCTCGGTCGCAGCGCTGAAGAACTGCAATGGGATCTGGACTACCTGCTGCAGCTGTGGGAAGCGATCAAGGGCGCTTCCAGCGAGCGCAGCGGCACCTTCCTGATCTATCAGGAAAGCAACGTCATCATCCGTGCCATCCGCGACTACCTGCGTCAGGATATCGGCGAAGTGCTGATCGACAGCGAAACGGTCAAGGAAGAAGCGCTCAACTTCATCAGCCAGGTCATGCCGCAGTACGCGAGCAAGGTCAAGCTGTACGAAGACAGCGTGCCGCTGTTCAACCGCTTCCAGATCGAGAGCCAGATCGAGACCGCCTTCGACCGTCAGGTCAAACTGCCCTCCGGCGGCTCCAT
>JAAYHO010000109.1 GCA_012735335.1 Gammaproteobacteria bacterium | reverse complement strand
GCTGGATGTCGGATGCCAGGTTTCGGGTGAAGGTGGTAAACAACACCTTGTTACCCGGAGTCGCCACATGGTCGGCCAACCATTTGGCGCGGTGCATTGCCACTACCGTCTTGCCGGTCCCTGCTCCACCGAGCACCCGTACGGGGCCATTCTTCTTGCCTTCTACCAGACGCCGCTGTGCTGGATGCAGGAATACTCGCCACTTCTCCAGTGACTGGCTGAGCATCTCCTGTAGTGCCTCTTCATTGTCTGCCACAACAAAGCGTGCGCGGGACTCAGGCCGAGCCAACGCGGCACTGAAGTCATCAGTGTCCACCTGCTGCGGCGCCAGCGCTACCACCTCGTTGTAGGCTTCCTCGAAGCTTGCCCCGGCCATCAGCATGAACAGGCCATCGTGCGCGTCAGCCGGGATCTGCTCATTGAGACGAGCAGTCTCCAGCTCGGCTTCGCTCCTGATGCTGCGTACCAGTGCCAATGCCTCTTCGGGCACGCCCAACTGCATCAGTTGACGATCACGGAAGGCCGCAAACAGTCCCGGTTGCTCTGCAGCAACAGCCTGCTGCGGCTCATCCAGACCATGTTCCTGCGACGCGAACACCTGCAAACTGCCGGTATTGGGATTGATCTCGACCTTGCGCCGGGCAGCCCAGTCATAGGCCGGCTCGTGGTGGTCGATGTACAGCATCAGATACAGATTCTGCTTCTCAACAGTCGCCAGGATGATGCGGACATCCTGATTCACCCGGATCGAACGCAGCTTGTCGTCCTTGCAAGCAACCAGTTTTTCGTAGTGCAGCCCACCATGCTGCGGGTCCTGCTGGAACAGCATCACGGCCTTGTTGGCCTGCGCCTGCTCATTGGGCGTCAGCTTCAACAGGCTGTCAAAGTACTTGTCGGAGAACGCAACACTGACCATCTCAGGCTCCTGAATTCAATTGAGTGATGACCGCAACCAGCGCCTCGGCACTGGACACTATGACCCAGTCCGCCCCCTCCAAATGAGCACGCGCAGCCTGCTGATCCTCTACGTCGTCCAGTAACAAGGCCACCTTCAAATCAGGAAAGAGTATTTCCGCCTCGCCAATCACCTCGTCCTGGGCATTCATTACCGCATCGCCAACAATCGCCAGCGACGGCCAAACCACAGGCTGCTCCCGCAGTGCGGCAGCGATACTGCCATCCAGCAAATCAAACCAGTCAGGTAACGGCTGAACCATATCCGGCGACGACACGCAGGTATCACCGGCAACGGGCCAGAGCAGCCCGGCAGCCGTACCGTCCTGCCTGGAGCTGGGGGTATAGGCATAGAACACCGGGAGGAACTGCAGAAAATTCACCATCGCCCAGAAACGTTGCCACTGATAGCGTGCTGCCTCGTCACTCCCCTGCTTTACGTCATAACAGACCGACACCAACGCCTGGCTGAGGTCAAATTGTCTGACCAGATCGCCTCCAGCCAGCATCCCGAGACGAATCACCGCAACGCCCTGAGCATCCTTGATATCTACTCCACCCGCGAGTGCTGCGGGCTCAGGCTGTTGATCGGTGAAGCCTATCGGTAATCCGTTCAGACTTTGCATGAACGCAGCCTTCACCGCTGCGTCGGCCAGAGAGCTGGCCGGCAGGCACTGCAGCACAAAGAGCAGCGCCTGGGCCGCCATGTCCTCAGACTTTTGATCAGCCAGAAAATGCATAAGCAGATCAAAGCTTGTCATGCTCAGGTACTGCGCCGTATTGACAACACCAGCCACTTTGGCCAATCCGGCGATGGCCTGGTGGTGCTGCTCGGGTGAGGTCATGCCGGTGAGCAATGGGACATCCATTGCCTTATCCCCAATCACCCTGTTCACGTCGTACCAGTTCAGGGTCCAGACCACAAAACCGGCGTGCATCAGGCTCTGCCGCTTGATCAGGTCCTCACTGCTCTTCTGCGCATGGAACTGATAGCCATCAAGAAAGATGGCGACAGGACGCAAGTCAGTCGCTGCAGGCCAGAGTACAAAATCCGGCCGGCAGGCGAACTGCACACCATCAGCCTTGCCCAGGTCAACCTGCGGCTCCATGGCATAAGCTCGCTCGCCTATTGCCACCCGATACCCCGTCTTGCCATGGATGATATCCGCCGACACCCTGACCTTCTGTCCGCCAACGCAGTCCGTGCCACTGAAACGGGCCAGCGCTTCCGGAAAGCGTGCTTCCAGCTCACTTTCAACCCAGGGATTTCCGGACAGCGAACTCAGCGTCTCCTTGTTCTGCACCCACTCGTGCTCGCCCTCAGCGATGTCCCTGAGCATCTCCAGTGCAATCTTCTTGCTGGTACTTTCCATGCCATAGGCATTGCGGTATTCCAGCAGGCAGCGATAACAGCCATCCATTGTCTGTTCGTAGCAATCACAGGCTTCCATCACCTGATAGGCCATGCGGAAGACTTCCTGCATGTTCTCCGCGCGGCTCAGCAGCTCATGGAGATAGCCCGTGCCCCCCGGTACCGAGTCATACAGCACAATGAAATGCCGTCTCTCATCGGTCTCACCCACAGGCTCGCTCTGATGCGCCACCCGCAGATGATCTACCTTGCCGCCGAATCGCCGCTTGAGGCCCAACTGCAGGGCCGCCACAAAGGAGTTAACCTGCTCTTCCGTGCCACCGGTTGCCAGGCGAGGCAACAGAATACGCAGGGCTTCAGAGGTAAAGCGGCGATACAGGTAAAGACAGTTATCCAGCCCGTTGTCTTCCATTCCATTGGCCAGCTTCTTCGTACCGCGGGCATAGCTGCAGCTTTTGAGATGCACGGGGTCACCCTTGCCTGCCATTACCTTGCGCGTCTGTACAGAACCACATTCGCGACAGACAGCAAAGCCGGAGCGCTGCAGCTGCTCGCCCGCCACCTCGAACATCATCTCCTCGCCATCACGGCGACCGAAGTTGACCTCCAGAAAGGTCGCAGCGCGAATGAACTCGAAACCGAAGGGGCGTTCCTGATCATCCAGCACCCAGGTGATGTGGATATCCGCCGGCTTGAAGTCGATCAGCATCTGCTTGTTAAAAAACACCGGCTCCCGATCATCCGAATTGTCATCCAGCAAGGCATCCTTCGCGCTGGTAAATGCATACACCTGCGTCATCTTCAGCATCTTGGTGCGGGCACTTTCATCGCCCCACTGGCTGGTATGGCAACGCGGGCAGAGCTTGTCACAGAACCCTGCAAGGGGGTCATCTGCCGCAGCGGAGTAATGACAACGGGGGCAGAATCGCCAGTCCTGAATATTTCGGCCCTTAGCAGTTTCAACCCGGGAGATCTTTACCTTCCGGTTGCCGGCATAGAACACCGACTCCGGCGCCAGCTCGGTCAGCGCCGCCTGAGCCGGGCGCTGATACTCATACTCACGCTTGATCAGTTCACGCTCGGCACCATCTCCAGACATCTTCTTTTCCGATCGGAAGATAACTGAATGCAGCGTTGCGCCCTCCTCAGGGAAGGCGTAGTTGGGCAACAAACCCTCATCCGTCAGGAAGTTGAGGGTTTCACGTCTGTTCATGACATAGCGTAAACGGTTGAAACCTTCACGCTCGCGTTCCAGCTCAGCCAGCTCGGCTCGGGTGTGCTCATCCTGTGGCGCTTTCGCCAGCTTGTCGATCTGCTTCTTCAGGTCAGCGCTACGGGCGGCCATACCGGCGCGCTCATCCGCTACCAGTTTCAACCGCCCAAGCACATACAGCTGCAGATGATCATCAAGATGTTGCGGCCCGCCAAACAGGAACTGGCGCAGCAACTCCAGATCGTCACCACTCAGCTCCCTGGCCACATAGCTGCTGAAACCATCCCATATTTCCTGCATGTTGTGTTTGAGGAAATTCAGCAACGTATACGGGAACCTATCCTCCTGAACCTTCTCGACCGCATCCAGAACCGGTTGCATGGTAGAGGGCACCAAATTGTCGCCTTTCGCGTCCCGGGTCCAGCAGTCCATGGCGTAAGCCAGCAACTGCCGGCGCAATACATGCCGGGCCTTGAGAAATACCGCAGGCGGTTCTACCGGGGTATCCAGCATACGACTGGGGTCAGCGTAAAACACCAGATCATGGGGCCGACCATTGGCCACCGTCAGTACAAAGGAGTTGCCATCACGCCGCCCGCCGCGGCCGACCCGCTGCAGGTAATTGGCCTGCGCCGGCGGCACCGAACACAGCAGCACGCTGGACAGGCTGCCAATATCAATACCCATTTCCAGCGTGGGCGTAGCGGACAGCAGGTTGTATTCCCAGGGCTTGCCGCCCTCGCGCATAAAGCTGTTTTCCACCCGCACCCGCTCCTGCGTCGACAGCAGCCCGGTATGCTCATGAGCAATCACCCGGTGAATCTCACCATGACGGAACAAGTTGCCATACAGCGACTCCCGCCTGGGCACCGGCTTGATATAGCGCGCATCGGGATGGGCGGCGTTCAGCAGTGGCATATCGATCCACGCTTTGGCATGGCTGGCCGGTAAAAGCAGCGAGCGATTGCCGGGGCACTCGACGCCCATCACATCGGTGGTAATGCGCAGTAGCTCGGGGTTCATTACCCAGAGCGGTACACCCCGCTCGCTCAACTCCTCGTGCAGCAGCCCGACCGAACACAACGCCTTGAAAGACGCAGCCAGAACCAACTCCAGCTGCTTACGATCCACCAGCTCAGCCGGGTTCAGGCAGGCCAGCCAACGCTGATACCAGGACGCGCCCTGACTGGCCGCCAGCGCTTCAAAACCATCACCATTACCCATCGCCGGATAACGTGGCCGGGCCGCCGACGGACCGCTGGCGGGTGCATAATCGATAAGCGTCAGCAAATAGGACTTACCGCCATTCCAGCGATAGCTCTTCAGGCTTTCAAGGCCGAAGGCGCCCAGATATGCGAGATGCTGCATCAGCCCCTGCATATAGTGCTGCGCCGCCTGGGCATCAATGCGATAACCCAGGGTATTGTTCACCTC
>JAAYHO010000108.1 GCA_012735335.1 Gammaproteobacteria bacterium | reverse complement strand
TGTAGGCCAGCCCCATGACTAGGATACGGCTGTCCTTGATTGCTTTGCCGTGATCGTTCAGCGCGTCTGCTACCTTCTGTACTACCCAGTGGGGCATATAGTGGTTTATCTCACCGGCCAGCTCGATAAAGCGGGTGTTGATGCCGTATTCCTTGGCCTTCCAGGTGAGGTAGAACGGGTCGATCGGGATGCAGTGCCCACCGAGGCCCGGGCCGGGGGTGTAGGGCACGAAGCCGAAGGGCTTGGTGGCAGCAGCCTGGATCACCTCATGGATATTGATACCCATGCGGTCGGCTACGATCTTCATTTCATTGACCAGGCCGATATTGACTGCACGATGAATATTTTCCAGCAGCTTGCTCATCTCCGCTACGCGGGTGCTGCTGACGGGGACGGTGGTAGTGATCGCTCGCTGGTACAGAGCCTGGCCCAGTTCAAGGCAGGTGGATGTCATGCCGCCGATGACCTTGGGAATGGTGGCGGTGGTGTGGTCGGGGTTGCCTGGATCTTCCCGTTCTGGGGAGTAGACCAGTGCACAGTTCTGGCCGGGGATAAAGCCACGGCTTTGCAGCCGCGGGGCAATGACTTCGTCTGTGGTGCCGGGCCAGGTGGTGCTTTCCAGACTCAGCAACTGACCTTCCCTGAACCAGGGCAGGATGCTTTCTACGGTGTTGATGACAAAGCTCAGATCCGGCTGGTGGTGTTGATCCAGCGGCGTTGGGACGCAGATGATTTGTGCGTCCAGCTCGGCGGTAAGGGCAAAGTCGGTGGTGGCCGTGAAGCCGGCTTGTTGAGCCTGCTGAATCTCCGCTGGAGTGATGCGTTCGATATAGCTTTTGCCGCTATTCAGCAGCTCTACCTTGCTCGGGTCGATATCAAAACCGGTAACGCGGATGCCTACTTCAGCAAAGCGTAGCGCCAGTGGCAGGCCGACGTAACCGAGGCCGTAGATACCGATGTGCGGGGTGTCGTGCTGGAGTTTGTTTGTAAGGGATTGGAGCGCTTGCGCTGCGCCTGCTGTCCGCTCGGAACCGGTGGGATTGCGGGGCTGGCTGAGCATGATGCGTTCCTTGCGTGGTGCTGCTGATGGGGGTCGATGATGGCAAAAAAGGGGGAGGCGGGCAACTGGGTCGATGGCTGGGTCGGTAACTGGGTCGGTAACTGGGTCGGTGGCTGGAACCTGCGCTTTAGTCATGCCGCCCGGGGAGTGATTGCCTGGGTAATAGCTTGTCCGGCTTCGATTTCTGCTTTACGTAGATCGTAGGTGCTTTGCAGATTCATCCAGCTTTGTGCGTCGCCGCCGAAGTAGCGGGCAAGGCGTAGCGCCGTGTCTCCGGTAACGCCTCGGCGCTCTCGTACTATGTCGTTGATCCTGGCCGGTGTGACATGTAACGCTTTTGCCAGAGCGGTTGCAGAAAGGCCCAGCGGCTCAAGGTAATCCTCACGCAGAATCTCGCCGGGGTGTACCGGACGCATGCCATTCTTGATCATCTCGGTGTCCTCAATGGTAGTCGGTGATTTCAACATCAAATACGCCTTCTTCCCGCCATACGAAACACAATCGCCACTGCTTGTTGATGCGAATGCTGTGCTGGCCTTGTCGGTCGCCTTCCAGCGACTCCAGGTGATTGCCGGGAGGGCTTTTCAGAAAGTCCAGGGTTACAGCTGCATCCAGCTGCGCCAGCTTGCGGGTGGCAACTTTCACAAGACTGGCCCAGCGCCGGGTTTTGCCGGTTTCGAAAAGCGTTTGTGT
>JAAYHO010000107.1 GCA_012735335.1 Gammaproteobacteria bacterium | reverse complement strand
TGAGCAGGGTGAAATCATCACTCAGGTTATCCAGCAGACTGGCCAGCGCCGAAGCTGTCAGCCCGACCATCGAATAGAGCAGCAGCGCCAGCATCAGCAGGTCCCGCCGCCAGCGCAGATACAGCGGCATGCCGATCAGCCAGGCCAGCACCAGGGCTAGCAGCAGGCTCAGGAAGCCCTCCTCCCACCAACTGCCGCAGCCGCCCAGGGTCAGGGCACTGAGCAGAGCGAAGGCGGCCAGTCGTGGCAGGCTGCGCCCCGCCTGCGGGAACAGCCGCCCGCCCCACAGCTCGAAAACCAGCAACAGCAAAAGATTGCCCCCTGCCAGTGCCAGCAAACCGGGTGCGCTCAGCGGCCAGTGTGGGTAATGGGCGAAGTAACGCAGCAGCGCCAGATTGAACACCAGCCAGAACAGCCCCCAACAGGCTGCCGACCGACTGATCAGTACCCAGGGCAGCATCAGCAGCGCCCAACCGGCAAACAGCTGCCAGATATCTGCGCCGGTCTGGTAGGTCTGCCCGACCAGTGCCAGCACCGCACCTGTAGTCAGCGCGGCGCCGAACAGGCAGGCGCGGTACAGCGCCGAACCGGGCTGCAGCAGCAACGAGCCACCGGCAAAGCCGGTGACTGCGGCCAGCGCCAGGGCCAGCTTGTACAGCCGGTGCAGCTCGTCCCAGTTGAAGGCGAAGAAGAAGATCACCCCCAGCGCCAGCAACAGGCTGCCGTAACCGGCCAGCAGCCGATCCAGCGCCAGCCGCCAATGCCGCTGGTCCGGCCAGGGCTGCTCCGGCGCCAGGGCACGTTGCAGCTGTTCGGCACTCAGCAGTCCCTGCTCGCTCCAGTCGAGCAACTGATCGCGCCGACGTATGTCATCCAGCCAGTTCATCGGCTTCTCCTTCATGGCGTTCCCTGCCCCGTCTTCCACAGCCGCAGGCGTTCGATGAACTCCGGCACCGCGAGGAACAGATAGATGGCAAACAGCACATTGAGCAACGAGATCAGCAGGAACAACTGGGGAATGCTGATACCGACCACACCCAGCATGAGCATGGCAAAGATAGCCGAGATCACCATCAGCAGGGAATTGAGAATATTGTTGGCGGCAATCACCCGGGAGCGCTCGTGGTTGTCGGTGCGCGCCTGGATCAGTGCATACAGCGGCACTATGTAGAAGCCACCGGCCACCCCCAGCCCCATGATGCAACCCATCACCCACCAGGCCGCCGGCTGGCTCAGCAGTTCGCGCCAGCCCAGTTGCTCCGCTACCGCCATCTGCCCGGCTCCGGCCCACAGCAGCAGGCCGAACAGGGTCAGCCCCGCCGCCCCGATCGGCACCAGACCGAGGTTGACGGTCTTGCCCGCCAGCCGCTCGCAGAGCAGCGAACCGGTGGCGATGCCGACCGAGAATACCGCCAGGATCAGGGTCACCACCGACTCGTCGCCGTGCAGGTAGTTGTGGGTAAAACCGGGAATCTGCGCCAGATAGGTGGCCCCGAGAAACCAGAACCAGGAGTTGGCCAGCAGCGAGCGGGATACCGTGCGGGACTGGCGCACCAGCCCCAGATGCAGGGTGCTGATCGACTGGCGGAGGATATTCCAGTCCAGCCGCAGTGACGGCAGCGCGGCAGTGGTCGGCGGGATGCTCAGACTGGCAAGAAAGCCTGCCAGGGCAAAGCCCAGCACCGCCACCGAGACCCACCAGGCCCATTGCTCACTGCTCATCAGCAGCCCGGCAAACAGGGTGCCGCCGAGAATCGCCAGAAAGGTGCCCATTTCCACCAGCGCGTTGCCACCGACCAGCTCACGCTCGGCCAGATGCAACGGCAGGATCGAATACTTCACCGGACCGAACAGTGCCGACTGGCACCCCATGGCAAACAGCACCGCCAGCATCATCGACAGGTTTGCCAGCAACACGCTGACCGCGCCCAATAACATGATCAGGATCTCGGCGAACTTGATGATGCGTATCAACCGGTGCTTGGGATACTTCTCACCCAGCTGACCACCGAGGGCGGAGAACAAAAAGAACGGCAGGATAAACAGCAGCGCACTGAAGTTGATCAGCACATTCGGATCAATCTCGGTACCG
>JAAYHO010000106.1 GCA_012735335.1 Gammaproteobacteria bacterium | reverse complement strand
GGGAAAACAACAAGGAAGACAAACTGGGCTCACGCTGCGAACTGCGCCGCTACGGCCGCCCCGAAGAAATCGCCGGCGCCATCGCCTTCCTCGCCAGCGACGATGCCAGCTACGTCACCGGCCAGGCCCTGGCAGTGGATGGCGGAAACACCGCCTCGCTGAACCTGCCGGGGATGAAGTTCTGATTATTATCAGTGCATGAAAAAAGCCTAGGCGCGATAGCGTTCCAGGCTTTTTATTATTACTGCTCAATCTCAGGCCGACAGACTCTCCAGCGGCCCAAAGAACTCATAGCGCTGATTCTCCGCCGGAATACCCAGCTCGTTCAGCAGCTTCTGACAGCTCTGCATGAAGGGTTTGGGACCGAGGAAGTAGACATCCACATCGGTACTGGCGGGCAGCATGGCACTGAGCTTCTGCTGGTCGAAGAAACCGGTCTCATGGGCCTGATCACCCTCCAGCGGATCGCTGTAGACGTAGCTGACCTTGAGATTATCGTGTTGCGCGGCCAGTGCATCCACATGGGCGCGGAAGGCATGGGTGCTGCTGTTCAACGCACCGTGCAGGAAGTGCACCTGACGGCCACTCTCCAGCGCTGGCTGCAGCATGCTGATGGCCGGAGTGATACCCACCCCACCGGTCAGCAGCACCAGCGGACGCTGCTGCTGATTCAGCACGAAGTTGCCACTGGGCGCAGTCAGACACAGCTCATCACCGACTTCCAGCCGGTCATGCAGGAAGTTGGACACCTCCCCTTCAGTCTCGCGTTTGACACTGATCCGGTAGTGACTCTGACCGGGACGGTCGGACAGGGAGTAGTTGCGGCGCAGGCTGCGGCCATCGATATCGACCACCACACAGGTGAACTGACCGGGGATGAACTCGGCCAGCGCGCCGCCATCGCTCGGCACCAGATAGAAGGAGGTGATCACCTCGCTTTCCCGCTCCTTGCGCTGCACGGTAAAGCGACGCTCACCGCGCCAGCCACCGGCCTTCTGCTCATTCTGCTGATAACGCTGCTCTTCGGCGGCGATCAGAATATCCGCCAACTGGCCGTAGGCTTCGCCCCAGGCACCCAACACTTCATCACTGGCGGCCTCGCCCAGCACTTCTCGGATCGCAGCCAGCAGGCACTCACCGACAATCGGATAATGCTCCGGCTGGATATTCAGGGATACGTGCTTCTGTACTATCAGTGACACTGCATCGCCCAGTACTTCCAGTCGCTCCAGGTTGGCAGCATAGGCAACTACCGCGTTGGCCAGCGCCTGGGGCTGGGTGCCCTGAAGCTGATGCGCCTCGTTGAAATAAGCCTTGACCGCAGGATAGCGCTCGAACATCAGGGGATAGAATACTGCGGTGATAGCGTTAGCCTGCTCACGGACGACTGGCAGGGTGGCGGCGATGATGTCTTTACTCTGTTGGGATAGCATGGTCTCTCTCTTGTTAAAATTGACTCAAATCAACCGGAGAGACCTGAGCATGTATCGTGCCAGAGACAGAATATGGCGGGAATACTGGGGTTTCGACCCGAATATGTATAATCAACAACATCACTGACGCTGTATAAAGAACATCAGAGCTGTATATATGACAACTGGCAAGAGCTACCCTCTGCTGGGCGTGATCACCGACCTGGCCCGCGACATGCCGCCAGCCGAGCGCTTCGGCCAGTTGCTGGCGACCATTCGTCAGGTTCTGCCCTGCGATGCCTGTGCCCTGCTGCAGCTGCGTGGGGATGAGCTGATCCCGATGGCGGTGGATGGCCTGAGTATCGACACCCTCGGTCGGCATTTCGTGATCGAGGATCACCCCCGTCTGGCGAGGATTCTGCTCAACCCCGAACCGGTCCGTTTTGCTGCGGACTCCCCGCTGCCTGACCCTTACGACGGCCTGCTGCATGCGGTGGAGGGTGATCTGCATGTGCATGATTGCCTGGGCATTGCGCTCTATCTGCAGGGCGCGCCCTGGGGCGTGCTCACCCTGGATGCGCTGAATGCCAATGCCTTCGACCGGGTCGACCCGGGCCAATTGCGCTATCTGGCCCGGTTGAGCGAGGCGGTTATCCGGGTCACCGAGCTGACCAGCCAGCTGCAGAGCCGTACCGAGCACCATCAGGCCATGACCCGAGCCCTGGTTGCTGACGGGCAGCAGGAGCTGATCGGGCGCAGCCGCGCCATGACGCAGTTGCAGCAGGAAATAGATATGGTCGCCCGCTCCGATCTGGCGGTACTGATCACCGGCGAGACCGGGGTCGGCAAGGAACTGGTCGCACGGCGGGTGCATGCCCTGTCCAACCGCGCTCAGGCTCCGCTGATCTACCTGAACTGTGCGGCGCTGCCGGAAAATCTGGTGGAAAGCGAGCTGTTCGGCCATACCCGCGGCGCCTTCTCCGGCGCCATGCAGAGCCGGCTCGGCAAGTTCGAGCTGGCCCACGGCGGCACCCTGTTTCTTGACGAAGTCGGTGAACTGCCACTGACGGTGCAACCCAAGCTGCTGCGCGCCCTGCAAAGTGGTGAAGTGCAGCGCCTGGGCAGCGACAGTCATCACCAGGTGGATGTACGGATCATTGCCGCCAGTAACCGGGACCTGCAGCGGGAAGTGGCCGAGGGGCGCTTCCGTGCCGATCTGTACCACCGGCTGGGCGTCTACCCGATCGCCGTACCCAACCTGCGCGAGCGACACAAGGATGTGTTGCTGCTGGCCGGGCATTTTCTCGAGCAGAATCGTCGACGCCTCGGTTTGCGCGGGCTGCGTCTGGATGCCAGCGCCAGAGAGGCGCTGCTGACCTACCCCTGGCCTGGTAATGTGCGCGAGCTTGAACACCTGATCAGTCGCGCCGTGCTCAAGGCCCAGACCGGACAGGACGGCAGCCGCCGCTTGCTGACCCTGACGGCCGGGCTACTGGACTTGCAAGGGATACCGGCGCTGGCCCCGCCTGACAAGCCGGTCATGCCGACCCATCCCCCGGCAACAGAGCAGCCCGCTGACGAACAGACCCTGCGTGAAGCCACCGATGAGTTCCAGGTACAACTGATCCGTCACACCCTGGCCCGGTACGACAATAACCAGAGCCGTGCCGCCCAGGCACTGGGCATTGACCGCGGCAACTTTTCCCGGCTGATAAAGCGCCTGGGGGTGTAGGCACCTGCTCACCTATGGCCTTTCTCGCCATTGCCTGTCGGCAGGCGCAGCGCAGGTGCGCTGCACCCCCAGCGAGCCCTGGGACCGTCGAGCACCAGCTCGATGAGCGGCGTCAGCCCGCACCCTCTGTGCTTGCCGGTAGCCTGCGGACGAGCTGGTGCTCGTCCTTCCCAGCGCCCCTTCCCCCAATTTGCCGGGATGGAGCCCGGCACTCCATACCAACCCGGGGTTGGCGAACGCCTGCTCGCCGACGGGCTTTGCTCCACGGCCTGCCCGGGCGGGCAACAACCGGTAATAAGGCTGTCACCACGCTTCGCTTGTTCTCTGCTAGCCTTACCGAGTTCGATTCACAATCAGGTGGATGGGCCATGTTTCTCGATAGTTACGTAAAAGAGATTCGCAATCTCGAGCTGGCACTGCAGGAGGCCTTTGGCCGCCTGAAGGAAGGGGGTGACGGCGAAGCCCTGCATGATCTGCGTATTGCGGTACGCCGCATCCGCAGCCTGATCGCCCCGCTGCGCGCACTGCCGGAAAACCGGCCCCTGCGCGAAACCGCTGCGGCAGTCGGCCGCCTGACCACCCCGACCCGGGATCTGGAAGTCCTGGCCGTCGAGCTGCAGGAGCAACGCCACCCGATTCTGGCCAAGCGCAGACGGGATCGCTTGCAGCAGGACTACCAGCAGATCATCGCCTCAGCCGAGCTGCAGCTGTTGTTCGACGCACTGCGCCAGTGGCCCGAGGCCTTCCAGCAGTCCGAGCTGGGCAGCAACTCAAAGGAGCTGAAACGCACCATTCGTCTGGCGGTGGAAAAGCAGGTCAGCAAGCTGGACAAGGCGATAGATGATCCCGCTTATGATCGGCATCAGCTGCGCATTCTGGTCAAGCGCACCCGCTACCTGACCGACGCCTTCCCTTCCCTCTCGCCGCTTTCTGCTGATGCCAGCAATACCCTGAAGAAAGTCCAGGCGGCCCTAGGCGCCTGGCACGACCACTTCCAGTGGCTGTTGCGTAGCCAGCAGGAGAAAGACCTCAAGGTGGTGCAACAACGCTGGAGCCAGGCAGCCGCCGAGGAATTGATGGCCGCTGAAAAGCGTCTGCGCAAACTGGCCAGACAGCTGCCGGGCGGGGACGAGAAAAAGACCGGCAAAAAGAAATCAGCAAAGCGCAAACGCTAAGACCGGACCCCGTCATTGCGAGCGAAGCGCGGCAATCCAGTACGGGCGGGGAATGCCGTGGCCCATGGATTGCCGCGTCGCTACGCTCCTCGCAATGACGGGGTGGTGGATGGCATCCCTTCAGGGGAATGATGCGAGAATGGAACAACGCGACTGATAACGACACCATCCCTCCAACGTCATTGCGAGCGAAGCGTGGCAATCCACCAGGCGATGACTGCAAGGCCCATGGATTGCCGCGTCGCTGTGCTCCTCGCAATGACAGAGGGGTGGAGCGGCGCCCCACCAAGCATGACCAACACCCACCAGCCCCGACCGCCACACCAACGTCATTGCGGGGCCGGAGGCCGTGGTAATCCATGGGCTCTGTGACGCTGGTCGGCACTCAGTGGCGGTTCCGTGCAGGTCTCTGCCATTCCAGCTAGAATAGGCGGTTTTCCAGCAGCGCGGTCTCTTGCCATGTCCCTACCCAAACATCACCTGGAACTGCTCAGCCCGGCCCGGGATGTTGCCATTGCCCGCGAGGCCATTCTGCACGGCGCCGATGCGGTGTATATCGGCGGCCCGAGTTTCGGTGCCCGGCACAATGCCGAGAATAGCCTGGCGGATATCGCCGAGCTGGTGCGCTTTGCCCGGCTGTTCCATGTCCGCATCTTCGTCACGCTCAACACCATTCTGCATGACGATGAACTGGAGCCAGCCCGGCAGCTGATCCACCAGCTGTACGACGCCGGGGTGGATGCGCTGATCGTGCAGGACATGGGCATCATGGAAATGGACATTCCGCCGATCGAGATCCACGCCAGTACCCAGTGCGATATCCGCACCCTGGACAAGGCCATGTTCCTCGACCAGGTCGGCTTCTCCCAGCTGGTACTGGCCCGGGAACTGAACCTGCAGCAGATCCGCGCCATCCATGACAAGGTCGATTCGACCCTCGAATTCTTTATCCACGGGGCCCTGTGCGTGGCCTTCTCCGGGCAGTGCAACATCTCCCACGCCCAGACCGGCCGCAGTGCCAACCGGGGCGACTGCTCCCAGGCCTGCCGCCTGCCCTATCCCCTGAAGGACGAGCATGGCG
>JAAYHO010000105.1 GCA_012735335.1 Gammaproteobacteria bacterium | reverse complement strand
GCACCTGGGCGTACAGCGTGGAGTGGATGCCACGGATCATCGGCGTCAGGTGCGGCACGAAGGTCAGCCCGACCTCGCCACCAGCGGCGCGTTGCAGGCCCTGACGGATCTCCGGCAGGTGCCGGTGGCCGTGTACCGCGTAGGCCTTCATGCTCTCAGTCGCCTCGCAGAACAGCGAACCCAGATTGGTACCACGACCGGCACCGCTGACCCCGGACTTGCAGTCGGCGATCAGGCTGCCCGATTGCGCCAGACCCTGCTCCAGCAGCGGAATCAGACCCAGCTGTACCGAAGTCGGATAGCAGCCGGGCACGGCAATCAGCCGGGCACCACGAATGGCCTCGCGATTGACCTCGGGCAGGCCGTACACCGCCTCGCCGAGCAGCTCGGGGGCACCGTGGGGCTGGCCGTACCACTTGCTCCACAGCTCGGCATCGCTCAGGCGGAAGTCGGCGGACAGGTCGATGATGCGGGTACCGGTAGCCAGCAGCTCGGCCGCCAGGGCATGGGCCACGCCGTGCGGGGTAGCGAAGAACACCACATCGCACCGGCCCAGCGCGGTGGTATCCGGCACGCTGAATTTCAGCTCGTCATAGTGGCCACGCAGGTTGGGGTACATATCCACCACCCGCACACCTTCCTCGGATCGGGAGGTGATGATCTCGACTCGTGCCTGTGGGTGCGCCGCCAGCAACCGCAGCAATTCGACGCCGGTATAGCCGGTGCCCCCTACAATGCCGATCTTGACCATTTTCCGCCTCGTTTCGATTAACATGACTGATAAGCACCCTATGATAAGAGTGTCCCGCCAATTTACCAACAGCACGGCGACAGCGGCCGGACTGTTTCAGGAGCGCAATGTGTATCTGTGGATCAAAGCCTTCCATATCATGGCCGTGGTGACCTGGTTCGCCGGACTGTTCTACCTGCCACGGCTGTTCGTCTACCACGCCATGAGCGAGGACCAGATCAGCCGCGAGCGTTTCAAGATCATGGAGCGCAAGCTCTACCGCGGCATCATGACCCCGTCCATGGTGGTCGCCGTCGGGCTCGGCATCTGGATGCTGATCCTCGCCCCGCAGTGGCTGCAACAGGGCTGGATGCATGCCAAGCTGACCCTGGTGGTGCTGCTGATCGTCTATCACTTCCTCTGTGGTGCCCAGCTGCGCCGCTTTGCCAGTGACAGCAACACCCGCTCCCATGTGTTCTACCGCTGGTTCAACGAAGCGCCGGTATTGGTGCTGATCGGCGCCGTACTGCTGGTGGTGCTCAAACCCTTCTAATCGGCCATCACCGCCCGCTCCCGGGCCCATTCGCGCAGGGCCCGGACGCGCTCGGCCATGACCACCGACAGCGGCGAGGTCTCGCCCAGCGCCTCCAGCACATGCTGGTTGACCACCTCCTCCTGACGGGCAGCGGCACTGTAGACCGCTGCCACCACCGCCTGTTCGATCTCCGCCCCGGAAAACCCCTCACTGGCCGCCGCCAGCTCCGCCAGATCAAAGCGATCCACCATCAGCTCGCGGCTGGACAGGTGAATGCGGAAGATATCCTCGCGCACCCGGGCATCCGGCAGATCGACGAAGAACAGCTCGTCCAGCCGCCCCTTGCGGATCAGTTCCGGCGGCAGCTGGACGACGTTGTTTGCCGTGGCCACCAGAAACACCCGACTGTTGCGCTCGGCCATCCAGGTCAGCAGGGTACCCAGCACCCGGCGGGAGACCCCGTGATCACTGCCGTCCTCGGCCAGCCCCTTCTCGATCTCGTCGATCCACAGCACGCAGGGCTGCATGGCATCGGCCATGGCCAGGGCCTCGCGCAGATTCTTCTCGGTTTCGCCGATATACTTGTTGTACAGCGCGGCAAAATCTAGCCGCAGCAGCGGCAGCCCCCAGAGCCCTGCCACCGCCCGCGCCGCCAGACTCTTGCCCCCGCCCTGCACCCCGGCCAGCAGCACGCCCTTGGGCATGTCGCTGCCTTTGGCGTTATTGAATGCCGTCTGACGATCTTCCAGCCAGCGCTTGAAGCGTGCCAGCCCGCCCACCTCGGCAAAGCGTGCGGTATCCTGCTCGTAACTCAGCACCCCCTGCATATCCAGCAGACTGAACTTGGCACGGTTGAGTACCGGCAGGTCCTCCTGGGTGATGGCCCCGTCATCGACGATCAGCTTGCGCGCCAGCAACCGGGCCTCCTCATGGGTGACGCCCCGCAGGTTGCGCACCACCTGCTCCAGGGTGCGATTGTCGGTACGCACCCGCTGACCGCGATTCTGCCGAGTCCAGCGCGCCGCTTCCTCGCGAATGATCGCTGCCAGCTGCTCATCCGAGGGCATGCTCAGACTGATGCGGGCGGACAGTCGCCGCAGCTCCGGCGGCAACGGCAGTTCATGACTGATCAGCAGCAGGGTTGGGGCCTGCTCCTCGGGGTTCATGGCAATCATCTTCAGCAGACGCACCACCCGGGACGAGTGCATGAAGGGATGCAGGTCGCAGAACACGAACAGCGCCGGTTCGTTCAGCCGCCGTATGTAATCCAGCGCATGCTCCGGATCGCTCATGTCCTCGCTGGCATCCAGCGCGGTGCCGAAACCCAGCCGCTGCAGACCCTCAATCTGGTTCCAGGTGTACCAGGTCTGGCTGCGCTTGACCGCCAGGGTGGCAATCGCCTCCAGCACCCGCTGCTCCTCCCAGGATTCGATGACGATCAGGCGAACCCGGGAGTCGAGCACCAGACCCAGATCATGGATATCGTTTTTCATGGGGCATTCCTGTGTGCAAGGGGCGCTGTCCTATTGGGTGACGGGTTGGTTACACTGGCAGTACTCGAATCCATTACAAGGAGAGCACTGTGAACTGTCTGTTCTGCAGTATTGCCGAAGGCAAGATACCCTCGAAGATCATCTTCGAGGACGAACGCGTGATGGCCTTCCATGACATCAACCCCCAGGCTCCGGTACATTTTCTGGTCATTCCGAAAAAGCATATCGCCACCCTCAACGATATGACAGAGGAAGATTGTGAACTGGTTGGTTACATGACCTACACCGCCCAGCGGCTGGCGCTGGAGCTGGGTTGCGACGGCGGCTTCCGCACCGTGTTCAACTGCAAGGAGATGGGCAGCCAGACGGTCTACCACATTCACCTGCATGTGCTGGGTCAGCGGCAGATGGGTTGGCCGCCGGGTTGATCTGCAACAAGCCTGCGGCTGCTCCAGACGCTATACTGACGCCAGTTTCAGGAGAGATGAGATGAGTACACGCCAATACAGCCTGTTCGACCGCCTGCTGGTGCAGGGCGAACAGGCCATGCGCACCCTGGTACCCGGCGCCGCCCAGGCCGCCCGCCCCTCGCCCGCACAGCATCTGCGCAGCGATGCGGTGAGCGAGGATCAGCGCCGGCATGTGGCCGGTCTGATGCGCATCAACCACACCGGTGAGGTGTGTGCCCAGGCGCTGTATCAGGGCCAGGCACTGACGGCGAAACTGCCGGATGTGCGTGAACAGATGGAGCAGGCCGCCGCCGAGGAAATCGACCACCTGGCCTGGTGCGAGCAGCGCCTGAACGAGCTGGGCAGTCGCACCAGCCTGTTCAACCCGCTGTTCTATGGTCTGTCCTTCGGACTGGGCGCGGCCGCTGGCAAGATCAGCGACCGCATCAGCCTGGGGTTCGTCGCTGCCACCGAGCAACTGGTGGAGCGGCACCTGGATGATCACCTGACCCAGCTGCCGGAGGACGATCTGAAGTCCCGCGCGGTGCTCGAGCAGATGCGCGAGGATGAGATCGAACATGCCCAGCATGCCCTGCAGGCCGGTGGCGTGGTCTTCCCCCGTCCGGTCAAGGGCGTGATGAAGCTGATGTCGAAGGTGATGACCAGCGCCACCTACCGCATCTGACCGATCCGGCTGGGCGCAGCCCGTGGTTGCGCCTCAGTCGACCTCGATAATCTCGTAGTCGTGGGTGATCTCCACCCCGCCGCGACCAAGCATGATGGAGGCCGAGCAGTACTTCTCCGCTGACAGTTCCACCGCCCGCTTGACCTGCGCTTCCTTCAGGTTCTTGCCGCTGACCACGAATTTCACATGAATCCGGGTAAATACCTTGGGTTCGCTGTCCGCCCGCTCGGCCTCAAGCAGGGTGTGTACATCGCGCACATCCTGACGGCCCTTCTTCAGAATGCTGACCACGTCATAACTGGCGCAGCCGCCCAGCCCGATCAGCACCGTCTCCATCGGGCGCACGCCCATGTTGCGACCACCCGCCTCTTCGGGACCGTCCATGACAATGGTATGGCCACTGCCCGATTCGCCGAGAAACATGGCCCCATCCACCCACTTGATCTGCGCTTTCATTCCACTCTCCCACTGCAATGAGGTTGTTGCTGGCGGCGGAGAATAGCACAACAGCCGCCAGACTCAGGTGCTGGCCTTTATCGGCAAAACTGGACATAATCAGAATTGGTCTCATGACGAGCCTGCAAGGATGCCATGTTTGCATGGTCTGACCGATCATATAGGACAGGATGACGACTATGACTGCTCTTACCCGAGCCCCCCAGATCAAGAACCTCGATGTATTTCTGGGTCATTGCTACCGGCGGCGCTTTGGTCCGCGCAGTACCATCATTCATGCCGGCGATGTCTCCGACCGCCTCTACTACATCGTCAAGGGTTCAGTCACCATCCTGATCGAGGACGAACAGGGTCGGGACATGATCATTGCCTACCTCAACCCGGGGGATTTCTTCGGTGAAATGGGTCTGTTTGATGAGGAGCAGGCCGAGCAGGACCGCAGCGCCTGGGTCAAGGCCAAGACCGAATGCGAGCTGGCCGAACTGCCTTACAGCAAGTTCCGCGAAATCACTGCCCGCGATCCCGAACTGCTGTATGTAGTGGGCCGGCAGATGGCCGATCGCTTGCGCCGCACCACCCGCAAGGTCGGCGATCTGGCCTTTCTCGATGTAACCGGACGTGTGGCCGGCACCCTGCTGGAGCTGTGCAAACAGCCGGACGCCATGACCCACCCCGATGGCATGCAGATCAAGATCACCCGCCAGGAAATCGGCCGCATTGTCGGCTGTTCCCGGGAGATGGTCGGCCGGGTGCTCAAGAGCCTCGAAGAGCAGGGGCTGATCAGCGTCAAGGGCAAGACCATGGTGATCTACGGCACCCGCTGACCGGAGAGTTCTGCAGGCAGGGCGCCGCCGGGTTACAATCGCCGGATTCACTCATCTATCCGGCGAGGCAGCAATGGGCCAGAACAATCAGTGGATGCAGCGGGACCTGGCAGTACTCTGGCATCCCTGCACCCAGATGAAAGACCACGAGCACATGCCCATTGTCCCCATCCAGCGGGGCGAAGGGGTATGGCTGCACGACTTCGATGGCAACCGCTATCTGGATGCGGTCAGTTCCTGGTGGGTCAATATCTTCGGCCACGCCAACCCCTGGATCAATCAGCGGGTCAAACAGCAGCTCGACACCCTGGAGCATGTGATTCTCGGTGGCTTCTCCCATCAGCCGGTGATCGAGCTGTCGGAGAAACTGGTCAGCATCACTCCGGCCCCGCTGACCCGTTGCTTCTATGCCGACAACGGCTCCTCCTGTATCGAGGTGGCGTTGAAGATGAGCTTTCACTACTGGCTCAACAACGGCAAACCGCAGAAGCAGCGCTTCATCACCCTGTCCAACAGCTACCATGGCGAGACCCTGGCCGCGCTGGCGGTGGGCGATGTGGCGCTGTACAAGGAAACCTACAAACCGCTGCTGATGGACGTGATCACCGTGCCCTCGCCGGACTGCTACGAGCGCGAGCCCGGCACCAGCTGGGAAGAACACAGCCGACTGATGTTCGAGCATATGGAACGGGCGCTGGCGGAAAATCACGATCAGGTCGCCGCGGTGATCATCGAGCCGCTGATCCAGTGCGCCGGCGGCATGCGCATGTATCACCCCGTTTATCTGAAACTGCTGCGCGAGGCCTGCGACCGCTACGGCGTACACCTGATCCACGACGAGATTGCCGTGGGCTTCGGCCGCACCGGCAGCCTGTTCGCCTGCGAGCAGGCGGACATGAGCCCGGACTTCCTGTGCCTGTCCAAGGCCCTGACCGGTGGCTATCTGCCGATGTCCGTATGCCTGACCACCGACGAGGTATACCAGGCCTTCTACGATGATTACGACACCCTGCGTGCCTTCCTGCACTCGCACAGCTACACCGGCAACCCGCTGGCCTGCGCTGCGGCACTGGCCACGCTGGAGCTGTTCGAACGGGACAATGTGATCGAAAACAACCGCGCGCTGGCCGCCCACATGGGCCAGGCCACCGCGCATTTTGCCGACCACCCGCACGTCGCCGAGGTGCGCCAGACCGGCATGGTGCTGGCCATCGAGATGGTGCAGGACAAGGCCAGTCGCACACCCTACCCCTGGCAGCAGCGCCGGGGCATCCGCGTCTACGAGTACGGCCTGCGCCACGAGGCGTTGCTGCGTCCGCTGGGCAGCGTGGTGTACTTCATGCCGCCCTATGTCATCACCCCCGAACAGATCGATCACCTGGCCAGCGTCGCCTGGGAAGGGATCGAACGAGCCACCCGAGACTGACCCATGCGCGTTTCCCGCTTCTATCTGGATGCACCGCTGGCCGAGGGCGAGCAACTGCTGGAGGGCGACCTGGCCCACTATGTCGGCCGGGTCCTGCGCCTCGGCCCCGGCGCTGCGGTACAACTGTTCAATGGCTCCGGGCAGGAATGGCCCGGCGAGGTAGTGGAAGTCGGCAAGCGCCAGGTCCGCCTGAGCCTGCATGCGCCGCTGCCCGGCCTGGCCGAGTCGCCGCTGCTGATCCATCTGGGTCAGGCCATGTCCCGGGGTGAACGCATGGACTGGGCCATCCAGAAAGCCGTGGAGCTGGGTGTCAACCGCATCACCCCGCTGTTTACCGAGCGCTGCGAGGTACGTCTGCAGGGCGAGCGGGCGGACAAGCGCCAGCAGCACTGGCAACAGATCGCCATCAGCGCCTGCGAGCAGTGCGGTCGCAGCCGGGTGCCGGTGATCGCAGCGCCGATGGCACTGAGCGACTGGCTGACCGAACTGGACGTGCAATTGAAACTGGTGCTGCACCACCGCACCGATCAGGATCTGCGCAACCTGCCCGCCCCCGCCAGTCTCGGCCTGCTGATCGGCCCGGAGGGCGGCCTGAGTGCCACCGAGATCGAGCAGGCTCAGGCAGCAGGCTTCCATGCCGCGCGCTTCGGCCCCCGGGTACTGCGCACGGAAACTGCCCCGGTAGTAGCCCTGAGCATCGCCCAGCAACTGTGGGGCGACTTCTGATGGACTCGCTTAGTCTGCTGTTTCAGGGCGCTTGATACCCTTGCAGCAACTGCGTCATCTCGTTAACCGAGGCCGGCCGTGCCAGCCAGAAGCCCTGACCAAAGCGACAATGCTCTTCGCGCAGGAAGGCAACCTGCTCCGACTCCTCGATCCCTTCTGCGATGACATCCAGACCCAAGTTGTGACTCAACCCGATGATGGCCCGGCAGATGGCCTGCTGTCTCGAGTCATGCCGGGCCTCAAGCAGGAAGCTGCGGTCCAGCTTGAGGATGTGCAGAGGAAAGCGATTCAGATAGCTCAGTGAACAGTAGCCGGTACCGAAATCATCCAGCGCCATCCTGACCCCCATCGCGGTCAACTCACCGAGAATCAGCATGGTGCTGTCTCCCTGGTCGAGCAGCAGGCTCTCGGTAATCTCCAACACCAAGGTAGAGGGCGGCAGTCCCGTCCGACGCAGGATATCCTCCACCCGACTGACAAAACCCTCATCGCGCAGTTGCAGACTGGACAGGTTTACTGAACAGCGGAAGTGTTCGAAACCCGCCTGCTGCCATTGGCGCACCTGTCGACAGGCCTGCTCGAGCACCCAGTAACCCACAGGTATGATTTCACCTGACTCCTCAAGCACCGGAATGAAGCGCGCTGGCGAGATGGTTTCAGCGCCGTGCTCCCAGCGCAGCAGAGCCTCGACCCCCACTGGCAGCGCTCCATCCTCCTGATCAAGATCGAAAATCGGCTGGTAGCGCAAGGTGAACTCATTTCTGGTCAGAGCCTGCAGGACATTGGTTTCCAGCTGCAATCGC
This sequence comes from Gammaproteobacteria bacterium, assembly GCA_012735335.1. Taxonomy (GTDB): domain Bacteria; phylum Pseudomonadota; class Gammaproteobacteria; order Pseudomonadales; family Pseudomonadaceae; genus Halopseudomonas. The sequence goes on along the minus strand of JAAYHO010000105.1, from coordinate 733 downwards.
TGAACCACCTTTTCCTGCATGCTCAGGTCATAGCGTTTGAAGCGGGCCTTGCCATCATCCTTGGCGTTGTACAGGGCAATATCCGCCGCCTGCAGGGCAGTCTCCAGCCCCTGCCCCGGCAACAGTGGCGCTACCCCTATGCTGGCATTGACGATCAGACTTCGATTCCCGCAGACCAGGGGCTCGCGCAAGGTTGCCAGCACCCTGGCAGCCACCAGCTCCGCATCCTCGGAACGGACCAGATCATCCAGCAGCATGACAAACTCGTCACCACCGAAACGTGCCAGATGATCGGTGCTGCGCAGGCAGGTCTTCAGGCGTTCTGCTACAGCCACCAGCACCCGATCGCCGGCAGCATGTCCCAGGCTGTCATTGATGAGTTTGAAGCGATCCAGGTCGATGAACAGCAGAGCAGCATGGCGCCCGACCGACCGGCTCAATCGCTGCGCAGTCTGATGCAGCAACTGATTGAGATGAGTACGGTTGGATAACCCGGTCAGAGGGTCACAGCGGGCAGACTGTTCCAACTGCTGCTGAAATCGCTTGCGCTCACTGACATCCGTCTGCGAGCCGGCCAGACGCCGATGCCCCATCGCATCCTGCTCGAGAATGCCCCGGGCCAGCACCCAGAGATAGCTGGCATCGCACTGTCGAATCCGGTATTCGTGACGAATCCAGGCACTGCGGCCCGCGACATGCTCGTCTATCGCCTGCCGCAACCCCGGCAGATCAT
>JAAYHO010000104.1 GCA_012735335.1 Gammaproteobacteria bacterium | reverse complement strand
GTGTAGCGGTAGATCTCGGCGAGGGTCGGCGTGGCGAGCAGGCCGAGCAGGCAGGCGGTGAACAGGCGCATGGGCCGCGCGCAAAACAAACCCCCGGCCGGCGGGGCCGGGCGGGGGCTGTTTGGCTCAGGGCGCGATCAGACGCTGTAGTACAGCTCGTACTCCAGCGGGTGCACGAAGGTGCGCACCTTGAGTTCCTCGGCGGCCTTCAGCTCGATGTAGGCATCGAGGAAGTCGTCGGAGAACACGCCGCCCTTGGTCAGGAAGCCGCGGTCGGCGTCCAGGGACTCCAGCGCCTCCTTCAGGCTGCCGCACACCTGCGGGATCTGCTTGGATTCCTCCGGCGGCAGGTCGTACAGGTTCTTGTCGGCGGCGTCGCCGGGGTGGATCTTGTTCTGGATGCCGTCCAGGCCGGCCATCAGCAGGGCGGCGAAGGCCAGGTAGGGGTTGGCGGCCGGGTCCGGGAAGCGGGCCTCGATGCGGCGCGCCTTCGGGCTGGAGACGTACGGGATGCGGATCGACGCGGAGCGGTTGCGGGCCGAGTAGGCGAGCATCACCGGCGCTTCGAAGCCGGGCACCAGACGCTTGTAGGAGTTGGTGGACGGGTTGGTGAAGGCGTTCAGCGCCTTGCCGTGCTTGATGATGCCGCCGATGAAGTACAGCGCGGTATCGGACAGACCGGCATAGCCCTCGCCGGAGAAGGTATTCTTGCCATCCTTGCTGATCGACATGTGCACGTGCATACCGGAGCCGTTGTCGCCATACAGCGGCTTGGGCATGAAGGTCGCGGTCTTGCCGTAGGCATCGGCCACGTTATGCACCACATATTTCAGGTTCTGCACCTCGTCGGCCTTGGCCACCAGGGTGTTGAACTGCACACCGATCTCGTTCTGGCCGGCGGTCGCCACTTCGTGGTGATGCACTTCCACGGTCTGGCCCATTTCCTCCAGCGCATTGCACATGGCGGTACGGATCTCGTGGTCGTGGTCGACCGGCGGAATCGGCATGTAGCCGCCCTTGAGCGCCGGACGGTGGCCCTTGTTGCCGGTCTCGAAGTCGGCGTCGCTGTTCCAGGCGGCCTGTTCGGAGTAGATCTTGAACATGGAGCCGGCGGCATCGGACTTGAACTTCACCTCGTCAAAGATGAAGAACTCCGGCTCCGGACCGAAGAAGGCGGTATCGCCGATACCGGTGGACTTGAGGTATTCCTCGGCCAGCCGGGCGATGCTGCGTGGGTCGCGCTCGTAGCGCTGCATGGTCGACGGCTCGATGATGTCGCAGACCAGAATCAGCGTCGGCTCTTCGGTAAAGGGGTCGAGCACGGCAGTGTCGTCATCGGGCATCAGGATCATGTCGGAGGCTTCAATGCCCTTCCAGCCGGCAATGGAAGAGCCATCGAACATCTTGCCCTCTTCGAAGAACTCCTCGTCGACATCACGGGCAGGCATGGTGATGTGCTGTTGCTTGCCTTTGGTATCGGTGAAGCGCAGGTCAACCCACTTCACGTCAAATTCGTTGATCAGTTGGATCGCTTTCGACATGCTGTTCTCCAGAAGGAATCGTTTTCCAGGGGTCGCCTGGCTGGTCATGAGTGCGGAAGGGGTAACTTCCGTCGGTTCGTTTTGCACCTGAGCATCACAGCAAAAGCTGTGCCACTATTCCCTGGCTGCCGAAACCCTTGTTACAGCGCGATCAGTCGATCAGCGCAGGTATTGCGCTGCATTATCGCGCACTTGATCGGTGCGTGGAACAGCTGGCATGCACCATATTGGCGCGTCGGTCGGTAATCCGCGCAAGTCGGCCCAAGCATCGGTATAATGCGCGGCTTTCGCACCGCCTGCCGCTGAATGTTACCTATGAAACTCATTATCAAATTCTTCGCCGAAGTCACCATCAAATCGCCCCAGGTGCGCAAGCGCTTTATCAGCCAGCTGCGCAAGAACCTCAAGGTGCTGCTCAAGGCGATTGATCCGGACGTGCGCCTCAGCGGTACCTGGGACAGCCTTGAAGTGATCGTCGGCGACGACCCGGCAGTGCAGCAGCGTATTCTCGAACGGCTGAAGAACACCCCCGGCATCAACCATATCCATGAAGTGCGCGAGCACCCGCTGGGCACGCTGGATGAGCTGGCCGAGCTGTGCATCGCCCGTTTTGCCGAACAACTGAAGGGCAAGACCTTTGCCGTGCGCTGCAAACGGGTCGGCAACCATGCCTTTACCTCCAACGACGTGAATCGCCAGATTGGTGCACGGCTGATGCAGGCCAGCGAAGCGGCGGGCGTGTCGCTGAGTGATCCGGATGTCATGGTGCAGCTGGAAATCCGCCAGCAACGGGTATTTCTGATTCAGGCGCGGCATGAAGGCATCGGCGGCTTCCCGCTGGGCACCATGGAGCCGGTACTCAGCCTGATGTCCGGCGGCTTCGACTCCACCGTGGCCAGCTACCAGATGCTGCAGCGCGGCGTGCTGCCGCATTTCGTGTTCTTCAACCTCGGCGGGCGTGCCCACGAACTGGGCGTGCGCCAGGTCGCGCACTACCTGTGGGAAAAATACGCCGCCAGCCACCGCCTGCGCTTCATCAGCGTGCCCTTCGAGGGCGTGGTGGCGGAGATTCTGCAGAACGTCGACAACAGCCAGATGGGCGTGGTGCTCAAGCGCATGATGCTGCGCGCCGCCAGTCGCATCGCCCACCGCCGGGGTTTTCAGGCGCTGGTCACTGGCGAGGCCATCGCCCAGGTCTCCAGCCAGACCCTGCCCAACCTGGCCGCCATTGATCAGGCCTGCGACATGCTGGTGCTGCGCCCGCTGATCACCACCAGCAAGACCGAAATCATCCGCATCGCCCGGCGCATCGGCACCGAGGCCTTCTCCAGCAGCATGCCGGAGTACTGCGGGGTGATTTCCGTCAGCCCGGACATCCACACCAATATGCGCAAGGTTGAAGCCGCCGAGGCCGGTTTCAACTTCGAGGTGCTGGATGCGGCCATCGAACAGGCCACCTCCACCGACTGCTGCGACCTGGAACTGGAAATGGAAGGCTCCGAGGTCGAGACCGTGGAGCAGGCGCTGGCCGGGCAGGTGGTGCTGGATATCCGCCACCCGGATGAGGAAGAAGCCAAACCGCTGGTGCTCGATGGTATCGAAGTGCTCAAGCTGCCCTTCTATCAGCTCAACAGCCGCTTTGCCGAGCTGGACAGCGCCCGCGCCTACCTGCTGTATTGCGAAAAAGGCGTCATGAGCCAGCTGCATGCCCAGTATCTGCTCGATCGCGGACATGACAATGTGCGGGTTTTACGCCTCCCCAAAGGCTGACTTCGGGGCTGATCGCGACCGTCTGTACGAAATACAGGCACTGTAACCTTTGTGTCTGTATAATACGTGACTCTTTTTTAGACAGGCCTGCCTGTCGCCCCGCTATGCAGGAATGCCCCGTGATCGAAAAACTCCGTAATATCGCCATCATTGCCCACGTTGACCACGGCAAGACCACACTGGTTGACATGTTGCTGCGCCTGTCCGGCACCCTCGACCGCAAAGAAGCGGAAAACGAGCGCGTGATGGATTCCAACGATCAGGAGCGGGAGCGCGGCATTACCATCCTGGCCAAGAACACCGCACTGAAGTGGAAAGACTACAACATCAACATCGTCGACACCCCCGGCCACGCCGACTTTGGTGGTGAAGTCGAGCGCGTGATGAGCATGGTCGACTGCGTACTGCTGGTGGTCGACTCCATCGACGGTCCCATGCCGCAGACCCGCTTCGTGACCCAGAAGGCCTTCCAGGCCGGTCTGAACCCGATCGTGGTGGTGAACAAGATCGACCGCCCGGGCGCCCGTCCGGACTGGGTTGTAGATCAGATCTTCGACCTGTTCGACAACCTCGGTGCCACCGAAGACCAACTGGACTTCCCGATCGTCTACGCCAGCGCCCTGAACGGCATTGCCGGTATGGACCACGAGAACCTCGACGAGAACATGGACGCCCTGTTCCAGGCCATCGTCGACCACGTACCGCCGCCCAGCGTTGACCTGGATGGCCCGTTCCAGATGCAGATCTCCCAGCTGGACTACAACAGCTTCCTCGGCGTGATCGGCGTCGGCCGCATCAACCGCGGCAAGGTCAAGACCAACACCCCGGTGATCGCCATCGGTGCCGACGGCAAGAAGCGTCAGGGCCGCATCCTCAAGATCATGGGCCACTCCGGCCTGCAGCGCGTGGAAGTCGAAGAAGCACAGGCCGGCGACATCGTCTGCGTCAGCGGCATGGACGAACTGTTCATCTCCGACACCCTGTGCGACATGAACAACGTCGAAGCCCTGCCAGCGCTGACCGTGGACGAGCCCACCGTGTCCATGACCTTCCAGGTCAACGACTCACCGTTCGCCGGTAAAGAAGGCAAGTTCGTCACCAGCCGCAACATCAAGGAGCGTCTGGAAAAGGAACTGCTGCACAACGTCGCCCTGCGCGTTGAAGAAGGCGACTCCGCAGACAAATTCAAGGTCTTCGGCCGTGGCGAACTGCACCTGTCGGTACTGATCGAAACCATGCGCCGCGAAGGCTTTGAACTGGCCATCGGCCGTCCCGAAGTGGTCATCCGCGAAGTCGACGGCGAGAAGCAGGAGCCCTACGAGAACGTCATCATCGACATCGAAGAGCAGCACCAGGGCGCACTGATGGAACAGATGGGCCTGCGCAAGGGCGATCTGACCGACATGGCCCCGGACGGCAAAGGCCGCATCCGCCTGGAATACGTCATTCCGGCCCGTGGTCTGATCGGCTTCCGCAACAGCTTCCTGACCATGACCTCCGGCACCGGCATCCTGGCGTCCACCTTCAGCCACTACGGCCCGATCAAGGGTGGCGAAGTAACCAGCCGCCAGAACGGCGTACTGGTCTCCATGGCCACCGGCAAGGCACTGACCTACTCGCTGGAAACCCTGCAGAGCCGCGGCAAACTGTTCCTCGAACCCGGCCAGGAAATCTACGAAGGCCAGCTGGCCGGCATCCACAGCCGCGACAACGACCTGGTGATCAACCCCACCAAGGGCAAGAAGCTCGACAACATGCGCGCCTCCGGCAAGGATGAAGTCATCGCCCTGGTACCGCCGATCAAGTTCACCCTGGAACAGGCACTGGAATTTATCGACGACGACGAACTGGTGGAAGTAACCCCCAAATCGATCCGTCTGCGCAAGAAACTGCTCGACGAAAACCAGCGCAAGCGCGCAGCCAAAGGCTGATCGCAAGCCAGCAGCCCAAAAGCCCCCACGGCCAACGCCCTGGGGGCTTTTTCATGCCTGCCCAACGTCAAATCCCACTGGCCTTGCGCCACCCTCTGCGTTATGTTCAGACACAAGCAACGGAATGCAGCCACCCCCGCCCAGCAGGCACGGACAGCCCGCATTCCCCAACCGTAATGCAATACACCGGCTTCGCTTGCCGACAAGAGTGAGGGCGGTAGCGTGGTTGGTGTTTTTGCAGGGTAGCAATGGCTGCATGAAAAGAAGCGGTCAAGCGAATGCAGGTGATGGGCGAGATGGTCGGTAAGTCCTTGTTTTTATGATGATTTATATGCGGCGATTGTGTAGGCCAAGGAATTATACTTGCAGTTATTATTATGTATTAGTGTCGCGTGTGGCCTAATCACTGTTGAACGTCTATGACCTCAGCCCAGAAAGTTATGGTAAAAAACTGGGTCATCGGCTGCATATGGCTGGTGGCATTTGCGTTGGTATTCCAGCTACCGTACGAGTATCGCCTGAAGACTGGTTTGATACTTGGGGTTCTGTTTTCTTTTTGGCCGTTGTTAAACCCTGAGATCAGGAATTGGAGTGGCTATGGAGCTGAGCAACAGTCCCTTGGGGATTTCATCGGTCGGTATGGCCTGCTGAAGCTGTGGATGGTTGGATATTGCGCATTGGTTCTTCCATTTTTGATATATCGTGTTGCCACGCCAGGTGGCGGCAACATCGGCAGTTACCTGCTGTGTTTTCTATTCTTGGTCGGCCCACCTTTTCTGGTTTCCGAGTATGAGAGGTACCAGGCGGCGGGCTAAAAAGTGTAACAAGGCAATTAAATTCGTTCCGGCCCGATGGACCTCCACCGGGCGCCCTTGTCTGGGCGCCGTTTATTGATGGCGTTAACTTAAGGAAGAAAAATGAGAAAAACGGTCGAAGTTTATGCGCTCACGGTTTGCTTCTTCACTATGGCCTGCTTGGCGCTCGCCACGGGAAGCATGCTGTGGAGCCTGGTTAAGGTGCTCGCCCCAGCTGCAACCATCAGCGAACATGAATACAAGGTTCATAAGAGTGATGATGCTTTCGCCCGGCACCTTGAGGCGAATAACCGCTACAAGATCGAGAAAGAGCAGTATCAGGTCCCAGTAGGTGCGGATCTCACCGCAGAGCGAGAGCATAGCTATGAGATGCTTATAGATGCTGGGCGTCATGGTGCGCTGAGATCGGTTTTGTCGATGTTGGTGATCATCCTTGTCGATATCGTCGTGTACTGGTTCCACTGGCGGATCGTTAATCGAGAGAAGAAAGAATAACGAGCTGGAGCCGACGGCTTCGCCGCGGCTCAGCTAATCGTTATGAAGGCTCAAGGAGGCTCGCGCTTTGATTCATGACTGCTCTTCTTGCTCCCTTGATGGTCCGGTTCATCCTTTCGACCTGACCGGTGGTCCAAGGATGTTTTACTTTGGTCAGACTATGCTCGATGCCGTTCTCGTTACAGAAAGACAGAAGGTTACGGTATAG
>JAAYHO010000103.1 GCA_012735335.1 Gammaproteobacteria bacterium | reverse complement strand
TGATTATGCTGTCCACCGGTAGGCTGACCGAGGAATCGCCGGATTTTGCAATGATGTCTATTGTGTTGCCTGCCATGCTCAATTACTCCAAAACGAATTTCTAGCTTCTTTAGCGTCGAACCTGTGCACCCGGCATCCCGCGACCTTTCGAGTCGCCAGCGCTGGGGCCAGGCATACCCTTCAACGCTGGCCGTAGATCATGATCTGCACGCGCCGATTGGGCTGCAGGCACTGTTTGAGAGATGCTGTAATGGCGCGACCCTGACACTCGACCAGAGGCTCTCTGGCACCGCGCCCTTCGGCGGAAACCAGGCGACCGTCGACTCCTTTGGCAAGCAGCCGATTGCGCACGGCCTCTGCACGGCGCTGCGACAGTGCGTCGTTATAGCGATCAGAACCAATACGGTCCGAGTGACCTACAACTACGACGCGGTCAAGCTGCATCTGGCTGAGCACGACATGTGCAGCGAGATCCAGCTCTTTCAGTCCTTCAGCGGAGAGCGTCGCGCTGTCAAAGCCAAAAAGCACGTCGCTGAACAGGGTGATTTCCTGAACCTCTGGGACCTCGGGCCGGATCAGCTCCTCATAACGTGCAGTACATTGCGGCCTACGCCACTTACTGCTGGTAACCAGGCCATCAGGGTCAAACGCAACACCGAACTGACACACCAGGTAATCGCCCGCGGAATCCAGAGGCAGATTGACGTTGTAGCGCCACCAGCGCTGGTTGACCTCATCGACCGGAGTCCCCATCAGGCTCCTGACATCATTCTTGCTGCTGCCCGGCACCACCTGGGCAATACTCCGGGGCGCAATGGCCGTGCCTCTGCGCACATAGTCAGGCCCCAGGTCCGTCAATACGCGCTCGACATTATCAAACTCCAATGGACCCGGGGTCTGATTACCCTGATTGCCATTTACGCTCGCGCATCCAGTCAAAAACGCCAAGGCGCACAGGGCTGTTACTTTCATCATGATTCCCATGGGAACTCCATTACTCCAATCAGTAGCCAACGGCGAAGCCTCGCGCGGCCCAATCCCGAACGAGGTTTTCTGCATGCGACCAGAATAGGCAGTATCAGGAAACTATAAATATTGAATTGGTATTAGTCGGATGGCACAAACAGAACAGTGCCCACCCAAGCATCTATACAGCCAAACCAAACAACCCCACACCAACATAACCTTGTATATAGTTGGAACTCATTATTTATATTTCCCCAACAATTCCTTATAATACACGGTGGAACTAAAAGTTCCATGCACACCAGCGATTTCAAGGGATCTGCCGAACGGGCTTTGGCAGCGGGGCAGACGATGCAGCGACAGACAGCAGGGACGAAACAACAAGGCGCGGCAAGTATCGAGTTCGCCTTTATGTTTGTGCTGGTGTTTATGATCTTCTATGGGATGGTTGGGTATTTCATTCCGCTGTTACTAAGTGCCACTTATCACGAACTATCTTCAGAGGCACTCCGCCAGGCAATAAGCCTGAAATACTCGACTCTGGAGCACGCTGATATTCAGCGTCAGGCAAACCGGGTCATCGAGGATTCGTGGTTACCCAATGCCTGGGCGCAGCTATGTCCAGGTTATGAGGCATATCTGAAAATCCACGGCGATACCTGGAGCGCCTGTGTCCGCCACGATAATCCCTCTTCGATCCTGACGCCCATATCGCTGTTTGGTCTGGATCTGGTTCCGTTACCCGATGAGATTCGGGGAGAAGCGACAGTGCTGCTGCACTGACCCCCTCACCCACGCTAATGCTGACCAGGCACACTGCCAAGGAGTTCATCCATGTCCCGCTTCTCCATGCACCTACCACCCAAAATTCATCAGCGCGGTGCATTCAGCATTCTGACGGCCTTCACCCTGTTGGTGCTTCTGCTTTTCCTGGCCCTCGTAGTGGATGGCGGTCGCTTGTACATGGAGCAGCGGAAGCTGCAGAAAATTGCCGATATGGCCGCACTGGAAGCGGTGGCACGTCTTGAAAACGGCAATTGTGCAGCCGAACCCGGCAACGCTGCCGGCTACGCTGACGAAAACGCCCTGCGACACGGCTTCTTACAGAACAGCGGCCAGTCCCTGCTCACCCAGTGCGCCACGGTAACGCCGGGAGATGCCGCAGGCGACGGAAGCCGCATCATTACTGTCGACCCCGGTGGCCGAGCTGTTAAAGTCACTGCCATCAAAAGCGTGCAGAACAGCCTGATAGCGCAACTGCTCGATCGCCTTCCCACTGTTGACTTGAGAGCTGAAGCCACCGCCGTGCGTGAAGCTCCGACTGCCTCATTCAGTGTGGGTGCGCAACTGCTGCGCCTGAATGATAACAAGCTACTCGGCCAGTTGCTGAAAACCGTGGGGCTGAAGCCAGAACATCTGACCGTCCTCGACTCCGATGGTCTGGCCAGCGCTCAAATCACCCCAGCCGGCCTGCTCAAGGCATTGGGCATCAAGGTCGGCATCCATGAGCTCAAGGCTCTCAGTCCTCAGGGACTGGTTGATCTGGTCAATACCGAAGTGGGTCTGCTCGGCCTTGACCGCCTGATCGGTTTATCAGCCCAAGTAGTCTCTGACTCGGTACTATTGGCGCAGTTGGATCTGCTGCGCCAGGGTATTCTGACCAGCCCTATCCTCAAGGATGTCAACCTGCAACTGTTCGGCACCGAGGATCAACCAGGCCTGCTGAAACTGGAATCCAGCCCGGATGGCACCCTGGGCGCCGCACTGGACACCCAGATCAACCTGGGCGATCTTTTGGGTGCCGGTATTCTGATCGGGGCCAATGGTCGAGGCCTGGAAGTGAGCAACCTGAACGTGCTCGGGCTGGCCCAGATCGAGTTGGGGATTGTCGAACCACCTTCCATTGGTATCGGGCCGGTAGGCACCAAGGCCTACAACGCCCAGATACGCCTGTATGTTGGAGTCGATACCAACAAGCTGCTGGGCGGCATTCTTGCCTGGCTGACCGATACCGTACTGGGCACCCGGATCAATCTACCCATCTGGATCGACCTGGTGTCTGGCGAAGGCACCCTGGAGGCCATCCACTGTGACGCCGGAACGCCCACTGCGGATATCTGGGTGGAAACAGACATACTCAATGCCTGCGTCGGCAAGATGTCCGAGGAAGGAAAATGGTCCACCAGCGGCAGCTGCGAAGTTGCCCTGCAGGAGGACGAGCTGATCAGGCTGCTGCATATTCCGGTGCTCAGCGGCAAGACACATGTCCCTGCGCTGGCACACGACGACGAGTTACTGGACATGGTTGCAGGTGAAACTCGCTCCACTACTGTCAACCCGCTTGCACTCGGCAACACAGTGGATAATCTGGTCAGTGGTCTGTTGGATCTGCTCAGTGGCCTGTTCCGAAAACCGGCCAATGATGATCCCAACCTGACTTATGACCAAAGAGCCGAGAACCAGCTAATCGAAAAGCTGGCGACACAATACTTGGAAGCAAGTAAAAAAGCCGGCGCTTATAATGTCGACGCTGTCACCCAGCTTATTCTGCAAGGTAGTGAGGAGCGTGATGCTGACGGCAATCAGATACTACCTCCCCTTGTCGACCAGGACTGGCTAATACCCAAAAGCATTCCCAAAAGCTGTGTGTTAGCGGTTTGCCCACAAAGCACTTGGGATGACGGAACTTTCAGCGAAGCATTCAAAGCCTATACCGTCCCCTTCGGCTTACTGGATATCTTGGGTATCTCCACACTCAGTAACGGTCACTACGCTTGTGGCGGTCTGCTTTCTGCCTTACTGGCATGGAACACCTGTGTTGAAAACAATCTGAAAAAACTACTGAAAGACAAGCCTGGCGGTATCAATCTGAGCGCCAATAGAGACGGTAACAGTCTGGCGGCCCCGGGGGACCAATTCACCTGCTCGGGCATACTCTGCATCATGCTCAAACCAGTGCTGCAGCTGCTCAAGCCCATCCTCAACGGCATCGGCGCCCTGCTGACCACTATCCTCGCCAATGCACTCGGCCTGGAATTGGGCCGCACCGATGTCACCGTGCATGCGATCAGCTGCGGCACGCCGCAACTGGTGCGCTAGACATTTCAGGGAATAAAGAATGTCCTTTATCAGATATCGCCAGAGCCGACACCAAGGGAAGTTCGGGCTGCGGCGTCAACAGGGCGCGGTAGCCATCGAGTTTGCCGTGCTGTTCATGGTGTTCTTCGCCGTGCTATATGCCGTCATCGCCTATAGCATCCCATTGCTGCTGACCCTGACCTTCAATCATCTCAGCGCGGAGGCAACCCGCGCGGCGGTCAGGATTGATCCGGCAATTGGGCTGGCGGCCTATAAACAATCTGTCAGCAAAGTTGTGCAAGATACCGTGGACAGCAGTTGGCTGCCGAAGAGCTGGGTAGACGATGAGCGTTGTGCTCCTCCTGCCGATACCGGATTGCAATGGATAAATCTGGAGAGCAGCCATGCTCTTCTCGCAACAGAGACCCTGGGCACCGTAGAACGTATGCAACTGCATGTCTGCCTGCAACGCGAATACAACCGCAACAACGCCATCATCCCGATATTGACCGTATTCGGTGTCGATATTCCCAGCCTGCCCAAGGATGAAGATGGCAACATCACCCTGCGCGGTCGCTCCACCATCCGCCTATAACGCGCGCGGGGGGGGGGGCAGCACCGCGCTCGGGCGCTACGCACACAGACTTTCAACCGTGCCAACCCCGTCGTCGAGCAGGCGCTCGACAACCCGGGAGTTGTGCTGGCCGGGATGCAATCCGGCCTTCCGGTACTGGCAAACTGTTTCAGCAGCTACCGTCGCCCGCCCAGAGCCAGCGCCAGCAGCGTGCGGTTATGCATATTGGTGGCCCGCAGTACTTGGGAGACATACAGCTTGACGGTATTTTCCGAGATCCCCAGTTCGCAGGATATCTGGTAGTTGGTCAGCCCCTTGGCCAGCAGCTCGGCCACTTCGACCTGGCGGGGCGACAGCGTGGAGTAGCCGGGCAGTTCCACAACTGGTAGCGGATCAACTGTTTCACTGGTGTTCAACTCACTGACACCCCGCTGTAGTTCCTGCAGCGAATCCGCCATTTCCTTGATCCGCTCGCTGATGATCTCCACCTTCGACGCTGCGCTACGCCGCTGGACGGTTGCCTGCAATCGACGGAGCCCCGTCAGCAACGCATCCAGATCCAGCGGCTTCGGGTAGTAGTCGGAAATACCCGCCCGCAGGGCATCAATGACATCTTCCTTATCCGCATCCCCAGTGAACAGTATGCTTTCAAACACCCGGTTGGCAGACCGGGTTCTGTTCAGCAGCCTGATCAGCTCCACGCCGTTGAGCCCCGGCATGCGGTAGTCACTGAGCACCACGCCAATCCTGTCGTCCTCATGAAACAGTCTAATGGCTGCGGTAGGGCAGGTGCAGCCGACACAATCCACGCCACTGTCAGTAAAGAACTCTGTCAGCTCCTCGACAATCAGTGGCTCGTCATCAACAATCAAGACCTTATCCCGTTTACTCATCCTGCTACCGGCCTCCCGCCGCCGCAACCGCGACGTTCTCAGAGACATCCCGGTGAGATTTTGCGCATCTGACTCTACCCATAGGCCCAGCTCAAAACAGTTATATTACGAATTTTGATGGCTATCTTAATTTCTTTTTATAGCTACATGCTACTCCACAACGCAGATCAATCTGAGCGGCAGCACTCTACACGCAGATGTCGCTGCCTGCGCGTAGAGGTTTGTATCCCACACTTGTTGCGAGCGTGCCATGATTATAGTCAATGCTCCCAGCCGCCATGCAACTGCATGCTCCTCTTCATAAACGCCCGGGGCAGGGCTATGCTGAACCCATGTACAGCCTCACTCACCCCGTCACCAGCACCCTGGAAATCCGCAAGAGCCGTTTTCTCGCCTGCGTCGAACCCATAGCCGATCGCCCTGCGGCCCAGGCCCGGGTCGCCGAACTGCGCGCCGAACACCCCACTGCGGCGCATGTCTGCTGGGCGCTGCTGGCCGGCGGGCACAGCGCTGCGGTGGATGACGGCGAACCATCCGGTACCGCCGGACGGCCGATGCTGGAAGTACTGCGTCACCAGCAACTGGATGGCGTGCTGGCCACCGTGGTGCGTTATTACGGCGGCATCAAGCTCGGTGCCGGTGGGCTGGTGCGCGCCTATACCGATGCGGTGGCCCAGGCGCTGGCCGGTGCCGAGCGGATCGAACATATCCCCAGCCTGACCCTGCGCTGCGAACTGCCCTATGCCCATGAAGGCTCTGCCCGCCATCTGCTCAATGAACTGGGCGGCGAGCTGCTGGAGGTCCAGCACGTCCACACAGTACAACTGACCATCCGCTTGCCGGAGGATGCCGCAGCGGCGCTGCAGGAGCAGCTGTTATCGCTTACCCGGGGCGAGCTTGGCTGGCAGGTCTGCGCCGCCGAATAACCCCTGACAACTGCATCACATCAGTAAAACTGATCATTTCATGCCGATATTTGCCCTTAACTTCAGGGTCTTCTGGATAGATCATGATGCCCAAGGCAAATCGAACAGGAGATGAACATGGGACTGCTTGTTGACGGCGAATGGGTGGATCAGTGGTACGACACCGACTCGACCAAGGGGCGCTTTGTGCGCAGCCAGTCGCAATTTCGCAACTGGATCACCTCTGACGGCAGCCCGGGGCCCAGCGGTGAAGGTGGCTTTGCCGCCGAAGCCGGGCGTTATCATCTGTACGTGTCGCTGGCCTGCCCCTGGGCACACCGCACGCTGATCTTCCGCGCCCTCAAGGGCCTGCAGGAGATGATCTCGGTCTCGGTGGTCAACCCGCTGATGCGCGAGCACGGCTGGACCTTCGACCCGGATGAGGGCGTGGTTGCCGACCCGCTGCAGCAGGCTGACTATATGCACCAGATCTATACCGCCGACACCGCCGATTACACCGGCCGGGTAACGGTGCCGGTGCTGTGGGACAAACAGCAGCAGCGCATTGTCAGTAACGAATCGGCAGATATCATCCGCATGCTCAACAGCGCTTTCGATGGCATCGGCGCGCTGCCGGGGGATTACTACCCGCAGGCATTGCGCAGCGAGATCGATGCGCTCAACGAGCGTGTCTATGACCGCATCAACAACGGCGTGTACAAGGCGGGCTTTGCCACCACCAGCGAAGCCTATGAAGCGGCATTCTGGCCGCTGTTCGAGATGCTGGATGAGCTGGAGCAGCGCCTGGCTACTCAGCGCTATCTGCTGGGCGACGCCCTGACCGAAGCAGACTGGCGACTGTTTACCACGCTGATTCGCTTCGATGCGGTCTACCACGGGCACTTCAAGTGCAACCTCAGACGCATCGCGGATTACCCCAACCTGTCAGGCTACGTGCGCGAGCTGTACCAGTGGCCCGGGGTAGCGGACACGGTGAACATGCAGCACATCAAGGACCACTATTACCGCAGCCACGGCACCATCAACCCCACCGGCATCGTACCGCTCGGGCCGCAGCTCGATCTGCAACGACCCCATGGGCGTGAACGGCTCTGAGGCTTATCTGCAGAGCGGCGGCGAGGCGTTGCCCGCAGCCGCTCAGCGGGTCGTCGAGACGGCCTGCTCAGTGTCCTGTTGAACGGCGGGCGGAGCCGCCTGCAGCAACCAATCCAGCGCCTCATCCCAGAATGGTTCGGCGCCACGACGGAAGTAGCCCATGTGTCCGAAGGCAGGCGTGCCTTCGGCCGGCTCGATGTCGTACAGCGTCAGCGGAGCATTGGTGTACCCCTTGACGAAGGCATCCCGGGACTGCGGCGGCGCCCAGGGGTCATCCCGGGAAGTGACAAAGGCACAGGGCGTGCGTACCGCTGCGTAGCGTGCGTGCACATGGGTCATCTGTGGATCGTCGAAATAGTAATGCGGGAAGCTGCACCAACGCTTCCAGTCACGATAGACCCCCTTGGGCAGATCATCGCCCATGCCCAGCAGGCTCCAGGCCATGTAGCCTTTCCAGGCGACGATGACCGGCATGATGACATTCCAGAAAAGCCGGATCTTCAGCGCCTCACCCCGGGGCATCCAGCCGGCCCAGCCCGCGCCACTGCCGAAACTGTAACAGGCGGCAAGCCGGTCATGATTGGGCAGCATGCCGATGGCATGTCCGCCGAAGGAATGACCAACCCAGTACAGCGGCAGATCCTCCTGACTCAGCAGGTCCACTGCCGCTGGCAGATCCTTCTCCGGCCAGTCCAGATAGGACATCTCGAAGCCTTTCAGGGTGGCTGGCTTCGACTCGCCGGTACCCCGGTAATCAATGGTCAGCACATTGAAGCCCCGGCGCGCCGCATGCTCGGCAAAACGCCGATAGAAACGCTGGGGCACCCCGGTACCCCCGGCCACCAGCAGATTGGCTCTGGCCTTGCCGGCAGCACGAAACCGATTGGCACCCAGCAGATAACCGTCACGGGCGACGATGGTAACTTTCTCGGAACGAATATCTATCGAGGGCACATCTGCAGCCATGGCCTGACTCCGTACTTCATCTTGTTATTCAGAGTGAATGGCCTGTGATCAAGCGCAGTGGCCTGCGCTGATTAAAACGACCGTTTGACACGCTAACCAATCTGCGGACTGTAGTCAAATAGAGGCAGGAACACCCAAACAGGGATATAATCCCCCTGTCCACCCCACCGAGTATCTGGCCTGTTCTGGAACCCCTGACGATGCGGCATACCTTGAAGTCCCTGGCATCGATGCTGCTTGTCACTGCCGTGGCGCTGAATCTGTTCATGGTGGTGTTGCTGGCGTATACGCTGGACGCCTCCTACAAGCGCAAGATCGCCGAAGTACGCACCAGCGTGACCAATCTGGCTCTGATGATGGACCACAGCATGACCGGCGCTGCCCGGGAGGTCAGTCTGGTGGTGCAGGAGATCCAGTATCATCTGGACCGGAAGCTGGCCGCCGGGGAAGTGCTGCACGGGGACGAGGTCAACGATCTGATCCATTCCCGTGAGCGCTGGATCAACAACATCGCCAAGATCCGTATCACCGACGCCAGCGGCCAGGTGCGCTTTGCCCGGGATGATGACCTGCACCTGCTCAGCTACAGCGGTTTCGACATCTTCCAGCAGTTTCAGCAGGATGCCGGGGCCGAGCTGGTGATCACGCCGCTGCTGCGCAGCCCCTTCACCGGCGAGTGGATATTGCTGTTTGCCCGGCGTTACAGCCATCCTGATGGCAGCTTTGCCGGGATCATCACCGCCTCGGTACGGGCCAGCCATTTCAGTCGGCTGATCGCCGATCTGGACCTGGGGCCCAACGGCATCGCGCTGGTCCGCGACATGGAGCAGAAGCTGATCGCCCGCCACCCGCCGCTGAATGCGCCGCCCGGCCATACCGGGGCAGTGGGCGGCTCACGGGAGTTGACCGAGCTGATGGACTCCGGGGTCGCCACCGGACTGTTCTTCAGCGAGGGCACCGCCGACGGTATTCCGCGCACCGATGCCTATCGCCGCCTGAGCGAACTGCCGGTGATAGTGGTCGCTGGTCTGGGCGAGGAGGATTACCTGGCCATCTGGCGGCACGACCGCAACAAGGCGGTGGTGCTGGGTCTGATCTTCCTGCTGGTGACCAGCTTCGGCAGCCGACTGCTGTGGCGCCAGATCCGCGCCAGTCATCGGGCCAACCGGCGCAGCCAGATGCTGCTGCAACATGCCAGCGATGGCATCCACATTCTCGACCAGCACGGCACCCTGCTGGAGGCCAGCAACTCCTTCTATCGCATGCTCGGCTATCCGGTCAGCGGCCATACCCGCTCCCCTCTCCACAGCTGGGATGCACTGCACAGCCCCCAGGAGCTGCGCAACCTGGTCAGCGATGCCCTGCGTTACAAGCGTGGCATCACTTTTGAAAGCCGCTTCCGCCACCGTGATGGGCACACCTTCCCGGTGGAAGTCACCAGTGTTCCGCTTGAGATAGACGGCCAGCCTCTGCTGTTTCAGGCTGCGCGGGATATCACCGAGCGCAAGCGGGTGGAAGAGGATCTGCGCATCGCCGCACGCGCCTTCGAGTCCCAGGTGGGCATGCTGATTACCGATGCCGAGCGCCGGATCCTGCGCTGCAACGAAGCCTTCAGCCGCATCACCGGCTATGCCCTGCAGGACATCATCGGCCGTCCACCCAGCCTGCTGCAGTCCGGTCGCCACGACCCTGCCTTCTACGCCGCGATGTGGCAGGCGCTGAACACCGAGGGTACCTGGCAGGGAGAAATCTGGAACAAGCGCAAGAACGGCGAGATCTATCCCCAGCTGCTATCCATTGGTACGGTGCGCAACGAGAAAGGTGAAACCACCCACTACGTTGCCTCGCTGTCCGATATCTCGGCACGCAAGGCCAACGAGGAGCAGATGCGCACCCTGGCCTTCTATGACTCCCTGACCAAGCTGCCCAACCGCCGCCTGTTCCTCGAACGTCTGGACCACGCCCATGCCGCTGCCCAGCGTCTGCAGACCTTTGGCGCACTGCTGGTGGTGGACCTGGATAACTTCAAGACCCTGAACGATACCGAAGGGCATGCCGCCGGAGACCGTCTGCTGGCCCAAGTGGCGGCCCGACTGGTGGAATGCGTACCGCACAACGAAGCCGTCGCCCGGCTGGGTGGGGACGAGTTCGTGATCCTGCTGGACAACCTCGGCAGCCACGAAGTGGAAGCCACGCGTCAGGCCGAACAGCTGGGGCAGGACGTACTGGCCGCACTGGCCCGCCCCTACCTGCTGGGCCATACGGAATACCGCGGTTCCGCCAGCATCGGCATTGCCCTGTTCGGGGCCGGCGACGAGGCCGCCGAGGCGGTGCTGAGCCATGCCCATCTGGCCATGTCCGAGGCCAAGAATGCTGGCAGTAATGGCATGTGCTTCTTTGACACGCGCATGCCCGCCCAGGTCAAGGAGCGCAGTGAGATCGATGCCGGGCTGCGTATTGCCCTGGAACAGGATCAGTTCATCCTGCACTACCAGCCGCAGGTGGACGTACAGGGGGATATCATCGGCGCCGAGGCACTGATCCGCTGGAGTCATCCGGAACAGGGCATGATCTCACCGGCGCGCTTCATCCCGCTGGCCGAGGAGAACGGCCTGATCCTGCCACTGGGCAACTGGGTACTGAAAACAGCCTGTCAGCAGCTGGCACGCTGGGCTACCCAGCCGCACCTGGCGCACCTGACCCTGGCGGTCAACGTCAGCGCCAACCAGTTGAGTCAGAACGACTTTGTCGACAAGGTCAGGAGCGTGCTGGAACAGACCGGTGCCCCGGCGGACAAGCTGAAGCTGGAATTGACCGAG
Organism: Gammaproteobacteria bacterium; assembly: GCA_012735335.1. Lineage (GTDB taxonomy): Bacteria > Pseudomonadota > Gammaproteobacteria > Pseudomonadales > Pseudomonadaceae > Halopseudomonas. The sequence continues at coordinate 6,934 of JAAYHO010000103.1, read as the reverse complement.
AGCGCGCTGGTGCATGAAATCGAGTGCATCATCACCAAGATGACCGAGCTCAAGCGTCTCGGCGTATCTTTTGCACTGGACGACTTCGGTACCGGCTACTCGTCGCTGAACTACCTCAGCCGTCTGCCGCTGGACCAGCTGAAGATCGATCAGAGTTTTGTCCAGGGCATGCTGCAGGATGCCAACAGCGCTGAGATTGTGCAGATGATCATGCTGCTGGCCGAGCGCATGGGCCTGTCGGTACTGGCCGAGGGGGTGGAAACCCCGGAGCAGCAGGCCGCACTTGAAGTGCGCGGCTGCCAGCATCTCCAGGGTTATCTGTTCGGGCGTCCGATGCCGGTCGAGGAGTTCGAGCGGAAGCTGGCGGGCTGAGCGCCCGGCTCCCGCAGACTCATACGGTGCGGGAGAAACGCCCTTTCTGCTCGCCACCGCCCAGATAGGCATCAAAGGCCATCGCCACGTTGCGCAGCATCAGCTTGCCTTCGGGCAGCAGCACCAGCTCCTGCTCACGGATGGCTACCAGGCCGTCCGCCACCGGCTCCGCCAGTTGTTCCAGCGCATCGGCGAAGTAGTTATTGAAGTTGATGCCGTAACGCTGTTCGAACTTGCCGAAGTCGATACGCTCCTGACACATCAGATCCAGAATCACCTCCCGGCGCAGCAGATCATCCTCGCTCAGGGTATAGCCGCGCATGATCGGCAGCATGTCGGCATCGATCCGCGCGTAATACTGGGACAACTCCTTCACACTCTGGCTGTAGGTGTTGTGCACCTTGCCGATCGAGGACACGCCGATGCCGATCAGGTCGCAGTCGGCATGGGTGGAATAGCCCTGGAAGTTGCGCTGCAGAGTGCCATTGGCCCGGGCCAGCGCCAGCTCGTCATCCGGCAGGGCGAAGTGATCCATACCGATATAGATGTAACCGGCGGCGGTCAGCCGGGCGATGGTCAGCTCCAGCAGCTCCAGCTTGCGCTCCGGTGGCGGCATGTCCTGCGGGCGGATCAGCTTCTGCGCCCGCACCAGCTCCGGCAGGTGCGCATAACTGTAGGCAGCAATGCGATCCGGACGCATGTCGATGATCTTGCTCAGGGTGGTATCGAAGCTCTGCACCGTCTGCAGCGGCAGGCCGTAGATCAGGTCCACGCTCACCGACTTGAATTTCGCTGCCCGGGCCGCTTCCACCAGCTCGCGGGTCTGCTCCTCGCTCTGCAGACGGTTGACGGCCTTCTGTACTGCCTCGTCGAAGTCCTGTACACCGAAGCTCAGACGGTTGAAGCCCAGCGCCCGCAGCTGATGGATCTGCACCGGCGCTACGGTACGCGGATCGACCTCCAGCGAGAACTCGTGATCATCGCTGTCATCCAGATTGAAGGACTCGCGCAGGGTGTTCATCAGGTCTTCCAGCTGTTCGCTGGTCAGGTAGGTCGGGGTACCGCCGCCCAGGTGCAACTGGGTCAGCTTGCGCGACTTGTCGAACAGCGCGGCCTGCATGGCGATCTCGCGCTTGAGGTATTCCAGATACTCCACTGCCCGTTCGGTCTTGTGGGTGATGATCTTGTTGCAGGCGCAGTAGTAGCACAGGCTCTTGCAGAACGGGATATGGATATACACCGACAGGTTCTTCGGCGACTCGGCGGCATTGCTCGCCCTGGCGGCGGCCTGATAATCGTCCATGGCAAAGGCCTGGTGGAACTGCGGCGCCGTGGGATAGGAAGTGTAACGCGGACCGGGGCGATCATATTTCTCGATCAGCGCACGGTCGAAGGTGATTTTCTGCGTCATGGGTCTCTCGCCCTCATCATTGCCGGGGCTGAAATCCCGGCGGCTCACAAACTGAAAGTGTAAGGCAAGCAGCCCGGCTTTGCATTGAGACCGATCAAGAGTGCGACGGTGGGACGCAGCGCTGCCCTACTCCTGGCGCAGCCCGAACATGATCGACCAGGCCTGCTCATCGGCCACCGAGACCACCACACCTTCGCGGCCATAGATCCAGGCTTCCCCCTGCTCCACCGGCATCTGCCAGTCGGGGTTGCCGAAGGTGGCGGTGATGCGTACCGGCTTCAGCGGCTGCTCGGGGATCAGGCTCAGGCGGGCTATGGGGTATTGCCCCAGCGCCTTGCCCACCTCCGCCGCCACCGGCTGGTCCGGCATGTCCGCATACCAGGCCTGGGCCCGCACCAGACTCTCGGTCTGTTGCGGGTCCAGCTCGATGCTGGCCTGCACCTGCCATTGCTGGCCGTCGGATTCCAGCAGGTGACGGGTTACCAACCGGGGCTCGCCATCGGCACTGATCATCCACAGGCTGCCCTCACCCAATACCAGCATGAGCTGCTCCAGGGTCAGTGAGCCGTTGCGCATGGGTGTCCACAGGCTGCCCTGATACTGGGGTTTCCAGCCCAGCGGCTGGGTAGCTTCCTGCTGTGCGCGCCAGCGGTCCAGCGCAATCAGTGTCAGCAGGATCACCGCCAGCAGCGTGCCTACCCGTAAGCCCAGTCGTGCGTTCATGCAATTCCTCTTTGCCGAAAAGCAAAAGGGCATCCGCCTGGATGCCCTTTTCAACTACCGATCAATTCAGGCAACGTCGCCCATATCGATCTGCTTCTTCAGTTTGTTCATGGCGTTCTTTTCCAGCTGGCGGATACGCTCCGCCGAGACCTGGTACTTGGCCGCCAGTTCGTGCAGGGTAGCCTTTTCCTCGGCCAGCCAGCGCTGGTAGAGGATATCGCGGCTGCGCTCATCCAGCTGCGCCAGCCCTTCCTGCAATTGTTGTGTGGAGCTGTCGCTCCAGTCGGCGTTCTCCATCTGGATCGCCGGGTCGTAACGCTTGTCTTCCAGGTAATGCACCGGTGCGTAGGTCGCATCGTCGTCATCGTCGTCGGCGCCGTCAAAGCCGAGGTCCTTGCCATACAGGCGGCTTTCCATTTCACGCACTTCCCGGGCGGCGACGCCCAGGTCTGCGGCTACCGCATTGACTTCATCATGGTTCAACCAGGCGAGCTTCTTCTTGGCGCTGCGCAGGTTGAAGAACAGCTTGCGCTGAGCCTTGGTGGTAGCCACCTTGACGATGCGCCAGTTGCGCAGGATGAACTCGTGGATCTCGGCACGGATCCAGTGCACGGCAAAGGACACCAGGCGCACACCCATTTCCGGGTTGAAGCGCTTGACCGCCTTCATCAGGCCGACGTTGCCCTCCTGCACCAGATCGGCCTGAGCCAGACCGTAGCCCGAATAACTGCGGGCGATATGTACCACAAAGCGCAGGTGCGACATGACCAGTTGCCGGGCGGCGTCCAGATCCTCCTGGTAGTACAAACGGTCAGCCAGCTCGCGCTCTTCCTCGATGCTCAGGATCGGGATGCTGCTTACGGTCTGAACATAGGCCTCCAGGTTGGCACCTGGTGTCAGGTTATGTACGGGCTGCAAAGCAGTGCTCATGCTTGAACTCCAAAGTAGTCGAAAGACCGGTTTAACGTCCGGTCGGGGACGGGCCGCAGGCTGTATCAGCCACAGGCCAGACACCGAAGTGTATCATCTCGGAGTCTGACATGGAATGTTCCGACAAGTTCCGAAACACAAGCAAATACCCTTTAAAATCAACATATTGCGGAAATAATAGGGAATTTCTATTGCGGTTCTATGTCACGTATATGCCGCCCTACCGCCAGCCAGGCACCGGCCAGTCCCAGCAGCAGGGCACCGGCCAGCAGCAGCAGACCGTCGCTCACCGGCATGTTACTCAGGGCAAAATCGCTCTGGTACAGGGCCGCCACCTCCTGCACGGTACCGTTGAGCCAGGCCAGCCCAGCGGCCACCAGCAGCCAGGCCAGCGCACCGGCAAGCACCCCGTAGTAAACCCCCAGATAGAGAAAGGGCCGGCGCACGAAGGCATCGGTGCCGCCCACCAGCTTCACCACCAGAATCTCATCCCGGCGACTTTCGATGGACAGGCGAATGGTATTGGCCATGACCAGCAGCAGAGCGACAATCAGCAGTATCGCCAGACCGCCGGTAAAGCGCTCGAACATCTTGAGAATGGACGTCAGCCGCTCGACCCACAACAGATCGATCTGCACCTCGTCCACCCCGCCCAGCTGCGCCAGTTGATCACGCAGCGGCCGCAGCGCCCCGGCGCCGCCCTCGATGCTTTCCGGCATCACCAGAATCACGTTGGGCAGAGGGTTGTAAGCCAGTTGCTGCAGGGCATCACCCAGCCCCGAGTGTTGCTGGAACTCGGCCAGCGCCAGCTCCCGATCCAGCAGCTGGGTAGCGGCAACCCCGGGCAGCGCCTCGACCTGCTCCTGCAACTGGCCGGCCGCCTGCAGATCGACATCATCCTGCAGATACACCGACAACTGCGCGGCCCGCTGCCAGTCGATACCCAGCCGCTCGACCTGATCGATCAGCACCGACAGGCCCATGGGCAGGGCCAGCACTATGCTCATCACCAGTACTATCATCAGCGTGCTGAACGGCGAGTCGGCGACCCGCTGCAGCGCCAGCCGGGCACTGTCACGATGGCTGTTGCCCCAGCTGCGCAGCGGATGGCGCCAGCTGCGCCGGGAGCGGGCGGCGCCACTGGCCGGTTTGGCCGGGCGTTTGTCGGCGGGCTTGCTCTGCTTGTTCTGATTGGCGGCCATCTCAGCTCCCATCCGCCAGCAGCCGACCTTCCGCCAGGGTCAGCATGCGGTGATCCAGTTTGGCAATCAGCGGCAGGTCGTGACTGGCGATGATCACCGTGACACCAACCCGGTTGAAATCCTCGAACAGCCCCATGATCTCCGCTGACAGGGCCGGATCGAGGTTACCGGTCGGCTCGTCGGCCAGCAGCAGCGCCGGTTTGTGCACCACCGCCCGGGCAATGCCGACCCGCTGCTGTTCACCGCCGGACAGGGCAATCGGGTACATGCTTTCCTTCTTCAGCAGCCCGACCTTGTCCAGTGCCGCACGCACCCGTCGGCCGATCTCATCCCGGGGCGTGCCGTTGATGATCAGCGGCAGGGCGATGTTATCGAACACGGTGCGGTCGAACAGCAACTGGTGATTCTGGAATACCACGCCGACCTGGCGGCGCAGGTAGGGAATATCGTGGCTGCGCAGATCCTTGAGGTTCTGCCCGCCGACATGCACATGCCCGGCGCTGGGCCGTTCCATGCACATGATCAGCTTGAGCAGGGTGCTCTTGCCCGCCCCCGAGTGCCCGGTGATGAACACCATCTCCCCGGTGCGGATATGAAAGCTCAGGTTGTCGAGGCCCTGATGGCCGTTGGGGTAACGCTTGCTGACCTGGTCGAAGCGGATCATCGGCTTACTCGCGTCCGAACAACGCCTTGACGAACTCCGGCGCGGTGAACGGCCGCAGATCATCAATCTGCTCGCCCACCCCGATAAAGCGGATCGGCAGGCCGAACTGCTTGGCCAGCGCAAAGATCACCCCGCCCTTGGCGGTGCCGTCCAGCTTGGTCAGTACCAGCCCGCTCAGGCCCACCGCCTGATCAAACAGCTTGGTCTGGCTGATGGCGTTCTGCCCGGTACCGGCATCCAGCACCAGCAGCACCTCGTGCGGTGCCTCCGGGTCGAGCTTGGCCATGACCCGCTTGACCTTCTTCAGCTCATCCATGAGGTTGTCCTTGTTGTGCAGACGGCCGGCAGTATCGGCAATCAGCACATCCACTCCTCGGGATTTCGCAGCCTGCAGGCCATCGAACACCACCGAGGCGGAATCGGCACCGGTGTGCTGGGCAATCACCGGGATATTGTTGCGCTCACCCCACACCTGCAACTGCTCCACTGCCGCAGCGCGGAAGGTATCACCGGCAGCCAGCATCACCTGCTTGCCCTCACCCTGCAGCCGTTTGGCCAGTTTGCCGATGGTGGTGGTCTTGCCCACCCCGTTCACCCCGACCACGAGGATCACATAGGGCTTCTTGTCGGCATCCACCTGCATGGGTCTGGCCACGTCGGTGAGCAGACTTTCCAGCTCGTTCTGCAGCGCCCGGTACAGGGCATTGCGGTTGGACAGCTCGCGGCGGCGTACCCGTTGCTGCAGGGAATCCATGATCAGGGTGGTGGCCTCGATACCGACGTCGGCCATCAGCAGACGGGTTTCCATCTCCTCCAGCAGCTCGTCATCGATTTCCTTCTCACCGAGGAACAGGTTGGCCATGCCCTCGCCGAGGTTGGCGCTGGTCTTCGACAGTCCGGCGCGCATGCGGGCAAAGAAGCCCTTGGACTCGGCCGCTGGCTTTTCAACCGCAGGCGGCTCATCCACCGCCTGGCCCAGGCCGGAAAACAGCTCGGCGGCGGCCTGACGTGCGGCCTGGTCGTGGCTTTCCACCGGTGCCGCAGGCTCTGGCTGCGCAGCGGGTTGCTGGGCCGGGGCAGCAGCTGTCGGCTCCGGTTGCGCGGCCACCGGCTCGGCACTGGGCGCGGGTGGCTCGGCGGCTGGCACCGGCGCACTCGGCTCCTCGGTCTTGCGGCGCATCCAGCCGAAAAGGCCTTTCTTGCCGCCCTTGCCGTCGTTGCTGCGCTCGGGGTCCTGCTGGGGGTGTTCTGGCTTGTCTTTGGAACCAAACATTGTCGATCACTATCTGAGTCTGGCGCGGGCCTGTGGACAGTCTTGGCCTGCGCGTTAAATGATGGGTTATCCTACCCCACTTCCGTCACCGGCGGTATGACCCTCGCAGCTACAGGATTCAACATGCACATGGCGCGGCGCTCTCTGGTATTTACCCTTGTTCTTCTGCTTATCGGTCTGACCGGCAGCCTTCAGGCCGAGGAACGACGACAGGCCACCCACGAATTCACCCTGGATAATGGCCTCAAGGTCATCGTCCGCGAGGATCACCGCGCCCCGGTGGTGGTCTCCCAGCTGTGGTACCGGGTCGGCAGCAGTTACGAGCCGCCGGGGCGCACCGGCATGTCCCACGCGCTGGA
>JAAYHO010000011.1 GCA_012735335.1 Gammaproteobacteria bacterium | reverse complement strand
CGAGCCGCGCCAGCACGTTCAGCACACCCAGGTTGGAGTTGGCCTTGACGGCAAAGCAGACCAGATGGGGCGTGCCGCTCAGCGCATTGTCCCAGGCCAGCCAGGCCTGCTCGATGGCGCGACGGGAATAGACGTAGCTGGGAGTGCCGTATTGCGCGGCAACAGCGGACAGGGCGACGTGCTCAGCGTGGAGTTCGCCGTTGCGGTATTGGAATTCACTCATGAAGGTTTTCAGTTTTCCGTAGGTTGCTGGATCAGTGCTTCCCGCGCGGGGTCTACCGGTTGCCCGGCGCTTTCTTCGGGCAGGTACAGGGGGCCTTTCTGACCGCAGCCAGCCAGTAACAGCAGTACAAGGAACGCTCCGATGGATCGTTGCATGGTTGAACCCCGGTTTGATTAACGGATGATGAAAAGCAGTATACCCAGCCTGACAGCCCGGCGCATCTGCGGCTGCAGCGAGGTGGTTATGGAGGGGGGGATATTGCTGTGGGGGTGAGATGCAGGAGCTGCGCCCCGCAGCGAAGGGGGCGCGAAGATATGGTTACTGCGAGCGCAATACGGTCAGCAGACTCTGCGCGTGCTCTGCTGCCTCCAGCCCCGAACCGGTGAGATAGCCGCCATCATCCATGGTGATCAGCCCCCGGCTGAACAGCCGCTCGGCGGCGGCGACCACATTGGTTGCGGCCTGTTGTTGGTGAATCTTCAATCCTTCGTGGGTATTGGCCAGGTTGAACTGGGCCAGCAGGTTGATCTCGTCGATTTCTTCAGGGGTCAGGGACATGGCAGCGCCTCGCTTTGGTCGGTTACCCGCAGTCTAGCCGCAAACGCCCGGCAAGGGGCAAATGACAGCTTGTCGCGGGCGGCCCATTCAGCAGCCTGATGAACTGGCAATCGGCTTGTGACGTGGGTAAAACTGGGGCCTTCATCATGATCAGAACAAGGATCCACCCCATGCTGCGACTTCACGGCTTTGCTATCAGCAACTACTTCAACATGGTCAAACTGGCCCTGTTGGAAAAGGGCATCCCCTTCGAGATCGTCCACACCCGGGGCGGGCAGGATCCGGCCTTCCTCGCCGTCAGCCCGCGGGGCAAGGTGCCCTGCCTGGAAACCCCTCAGGGCTTCATCAGTGAAACCAACGTCATCCTCGAATACATCGAGGAAACCCAGGGCGGCAAGCCGCTGCTGCCCAGCGACCCCTATCAGCGGGCCGAGGTGCGCGCGCTGACCAAGGAGATCGAGCTGTATATCGAACTGGCGGCGCGCAGCTGTTATCCGGAGGCGTTCTTCGGTGTGCAGCTGGATCAGGCGATCAAGGACAAGGCCCGGGAGGAGCTGTTCAATGGGGTGGCGGCGCTGCGCCGCCATGGCCGCTTCGCACCCTATGTGGCCGGCAGCGAGCTGACCATTGCTGATCTGATGTTCCTGTACAGCATCGATCTGGCGCAGATGGTCGCCAGAAAACTGTTCGACACCGACCTGCTGGCGGACTGGCCGCAGGCCCGGGCGCTGCTGGAACTGCTCAACCAGAACCCGCATGTGCAGCAGATTACCGCGGACAAGCAGGCCGAGATGCAGGCCTATATGGCGACTAAGGGGTAGTGCGGGCGGGGAATGCGGGGCCCATGGATTGCCGCGTCGCTGGCGCTCCTCGCAATGACGGTGAGGGAGGGACCGCCTCACACAGCAGCCGCCTCACCACACCGCCATAGCGAGCCTCCACTCCCCGTCATTGCGAGCGAAGCGCGGCAATCCATCGCCCGGAGCCGCCGGACTGTGCCAGCCTGCTCCGGGCGACGGGGGAGTCAGTCCAGCATATCGCTGAAGCGCTGATCCTTGCCGAACACCAGTGGCTGGGCAAAGCCGGGGATGCTGACCTGCTCCGGCGTGATGCGGATCTGGCTGTCGTCGATCATGTCCTGGCCGAAGTTGTAGATCACATCCAGCTGGCCGAGTAGGGCGCGTTCTTCGTAGGCGGCGGCAACCTTGCGGGTTTCCGTGCGGCGGATCTCGTAATCGGCAAAGCGCTCGGCGCCGTAGCGCTTGCGCAGCATGCGTTCCACCGGTTGCGGGCCGAGCACCACGGCGCTGGCGTTGTTGCCACCAAAACCCTTGGAGTTGATGAAGCACACCTCCACCGGGTTGTCGGCGCGGTTCACGTCCCCGGTGCTGAAACGCAAGTGTTGCTGGTAGACATCATCGGCAATCCGGTCGATGGTCTTGATGCCCGGCAGCAGCTGATATCGGAAGCTGCCCAGCGCCGAGATCATCTGGTCGCCGCTGGCGCTGGCCAGTGAGTGACCGACAAACGCCTTGGCCGCCACCACCGGCAGATCTTCGATACCGAAGGCACCCGCCACCTCATCCAGCAGCTGCGACTCGGTCACCCGGTTGGCCGGGGTACTGGAGCCGTGGGCATGCACGAAGCTGCGCTGGCGCACCAGCTCCGGGCCGAGGATCTGCATGGCGCTGTGTACCGCCCGGGCCATGGTCAGGTAGTTGCCGGGGCCCGGGGCGGAAATGGACTTCTTGAAACCGTCGGCGGCGACGAACACATCCGGCACCGCACCATGGATGTCCGCACCCAGCTGCAGGGCCAGCTCGTCGTCCATCAGCATGATGAACTGGCCGGATTCGGCCAGGGTAAAGCCACAGTTCTGGCTGAACGGGCGGCTGGCGCGGCGGAAGTCCACCTCATCGCGCCCTTCGATATTGCGCAGCCCCTCCTCGGTGGCCAGTGCGCTCATGGCACCGTAGCCTTCGATGCATTCCTGGGTGATCGGTGCCTCGCTGCTGCCGACCAGTACCACCCGGGCCTGGCCGCTGCCGATCATCTCCACACCCTTCTGCAGGTTGTACAGGAAGCTGGCGCAGGCGCCGGTGATGGCGCCGGTGGTGCCGACGCTGCCCAGTACATAGGCGTTGATGAAGTCCGCCGGCATGCTGTTCAGGCCCAGGGCGCAGTGCTTGGCGCTGACCCGGTGGCCCCTGAGCCGCGACTGCATCATGCCACCGAAGCTGAATTCGTCCAGCTGGCTCATGATGCTGCTGGCAAAGACCGCCACCTGATCCGGCTGCACATGCTGCATGATCTGCTGCCAGGACAGGCCGCTGGAGTGCAGGGCGTCGGCGGCGGCGACAATTGCCATCTGCAGACCCCGGGGGTGGAAGCGCGAGTTATAGTGCTCGCCCGGCTCGAAACCGCTGGGCAATTGACCGGCGGACTTCACCGCCAGCTCGCGGTAGCTGTCGACCTTCAGTTCGCAACCGGCGGCGATGCTGACCTGCACCTGACCATCGGCCAGCGGCTCGACCGTCCAGCCAGCGGGCAGGGGCTCGGGCAGTTGCTTGGCCAGGGTGGTGAATACCAGCGGGTCGCCTGCCGGGGTGACCGGCAGCACCTTGTGCCAGTGGGCGGCGTCCACATCCAGGTGGCGCTTTTCGATACGCCGCACCAGGGTGCTGTGGTAGATCTGCTCGGCAAAGCGCTGCTCGATATCCGCCGGGCTCAGGGCGTTACCGGACTCATCCATATACCGGTCATTCTCCACACGCACCAGTTGCATCAGTACCGCCAGACTGGTCAGGGTCTGCTGACGTTCAGCAGGGGACAGGGACTCGATCACCGTGCGACGAAACGCATGGTGAAACGAGCTGCGGCCGGCGGCATTGTAGCCTCCGAAGCCGACGATGACCGGCAAACGCGACATCTTGCATGACTCCTCGCAGGGCCCCACGGCGGCGTTTTGTGGCCTGCCATGACAGGGGCGGGCGCATGGGGCCCGCCGGGGCATTATTCGAATTCAGCTTAGCTGACGAGGAATGTAACCGCTCAGTCACGTATAGACCATGATGTCATGATAAAAAAACGGAGCGCCGGGCGCTCCGCCAGAGCAGGCCCCAAGCTCAGGAGGTGCGCTGGATGGCGCGGCCCAGGGTTTCGATGATGCGGTCGACATGCTGCCGTTCGATGGTCAGCGGCGGTGACAGGGCGATGATATCCCCGGTGCAGCGCACCATCAGGCCGTCCCAGAAACAGCTCTCGAATACCTCATAGCCACGGGTGCCGGGAGCATTGTCGCGGCTGGCCAGATGTACCGCGCCGACCAGCCCGGTGCTGCGGATATCGATCACGTTGGGCAGTCCGGCCAGACCGTGCAGCGCCTGCTGCCAGTAGTCTTCCAGCTCGGCGGCGCGGGTCAGCAGGCCGTCCCGCTGGTAGATATCCAGTGTCGCCAGCGCTGCGGCAGCGGCCACCGGGTGGCCGGAATAGGTATAGCCGTGGAACAGTTCGATCTGGTTCTGCGGGCCGTGCATCAGGGCATCCTGCAGGGTCTCGTCGAGCAGCACCGCGCCCATTGGAATGGCACCGTTGGTCAGCCCCTTGGCGATGGTCATCATGTCCGGCGTCACGCCCCAGCGCTGGGCGGCAAAGGCCGCGCCGACCCGGCCGAAGCCGGTGATCACCTCGTCGAAGATCAGCAGGATGCCGTGCCGGCGGGTGATCTCGCGCAGACGCTGCAGATAGCCGACCGGCGGCAGTATCACCCCGGCGGAGCCGGACATGGGCTCGACGATCACCGCAGCAATATTCTCCGCACCGTGCAGGGTCACCAGTCGTTCCAGATGCTCTGCCTGCTCGGCACCGTGAGCGGGCAGCCCCCGGGTAAAGGCATTGCGCTGCAGATCCAGGGTGTGGGGCAGGTGGTCGACATTGGGCAGGGTGGTGTAGGCCCGGCGGTTGTTGGCGATCCCGCCGACCGAGATGCCGCCGAAACCAACCCCGTGATAGCCCAGCTCCCGACCGATCAGCAGACGACGACTGCCTTCGCCCCGGGCGCGGTGGTAGGCCAGGGCGATCTTCAGGGCGGTATCCACCGATTCCGAGCCGGAGTTGGTGAAGAACGCCCGGTTCAGGCCAGCCGGTGCAATCTCCGCCAGCCGCTCGGCCAGCTCGAAGGGCAGCGGGTGGCCCATCTGGAAGGTCGGGGCGAAGTCCATCTGGCTGATCTGCCGACTGACCGCCTCGGCAATCTCCCGCCGCCCGTGCCCGGCGTTGCAGCACCAGAGGCCGGCGGTGCCGTCGAGAATCTCGCGGCCCTGCACATCGGTATAGAACAGCCCCTCGGCACTCTGCAGCATGCGCGGCCGGGCCTTGAACTGACGGTTGGCGGTAAAGGGCATCCAGAAGCCGTCGAGATCGGCAGCCTGGGACAGGGGTTGAGTGGCCAGCGGGCTAGACATGAGAGCACCATCCTGCAGTGGGAGAGTGGGTGTTGTTTGATTCGAGTCTATGTCAAATAAATCAAACAGGAAAGCGGGTCGGGAGGGCATGGCAATCCATGGGCGCTGGAGTGGTCGGGACGCACTGGATTGCCGCGTCGCTGGTGCTCCTTGCAATGACGAAGAGGAAGTATGCCGCGCCCCTTTTCAAACCCAGCACCACCCCGTCATTGCGAGCCCGAAGGGCGTGGCAATCCATAGGGTGTAAAATATATTGAATATTTTCAGGGCCGGGCGTATGTTTTCTGCCCCCTTGATAGGCGTGATCGGAAGGCAGTCGATGCGTTGGAGTACCTACTGGATTGTCACCTCTGCGGTGGTTGTGGTCGGGTTGGCCATGGGTGTGACCCTGCCGCTGGTTTCCCTGCGCCTGGATCAGTGGGGCTACGACGCCTTTGCCATCGGCATAATGGCCGCTATGCCTGCGGTCGGCATCTTGCTCGGCGCTCGGGTGGCGGGGCACCTGGCCGGCTATCTGGGCTCCGAGCGCTGCATGCGGCTGATGCTGGTCAGCGCGGCAGTCTCGGTGGGCCTGCTTACAGTATTGCCCAATTACTGGTTCTGGTTGCTGCTGCGGCTGCTGCTGGGCGGCTGCCTGACCATCACCTTCATCCTTGGCGAAAGCTGGATCAACCAACTGGTGGTCGATCGTCTGCGCGGCCGTCTGGTGGCGGTGTATGGCAGTGCCTTTGCCGTCAGTCAGCTGTGCGGACCGCTGATACTGGGGGTGCTGGGGACGGTGTCGGATGCGGGTTTCTGGTTGTCCATCACCCTGCTGTTGCTGGGTGTGGCGGTGCTCTGGCAGGTGGATGGCGCGCCCCAGGTCAACGCCCGCAGCGCCTCGGGCAGCGGTGTGATGGGCTTTGTACGCCGGATGCCGGCGGTGGCCTGGGCGGTGATGCTGTTCGCCTGTTTCGAGGCTATGACCCTGACCCTGCTGCCGGTCTATCTGTTGCGTGAAGGTTTTGCCCAGACCCTGGCGCTGCTGATGGTCAGTACCGTGGTGCTGGGTGATGCGGTGTTGCAACTGCCGATCGGCTGGCTGGCCGACAAGGTGCAGCGCACCACCCTGTTCCGCTGCTGCGGAGTGGTGCTGCTGTGCAGCAGTCTGGCGATTCCGCTGTTGCTGCATACCGCGTTTATCTGGCCGGCGCTGGTGCTGTTTGGTGCCAGCGCGGGCGGCCTGTATACCCTGTCACTGATTCTGGTCGGCCAGCGTTTCCGTGATGATGCGCTGGTGCGGGCCAATGCGCATATCGCTCTGCTGTGGGGCTTTGGTTGCCTGCTCGGGCCGTTCAGCACCGGCGCCGCCAGCCGCTGGCTGAGCAGTCATGCGCTGCCCTGGCTGATGGCGGGGATGGCAGCGGTGTTTCTGCTGCTGGCGCTGCGGCGTGGGGCTTTTGCGGCGGTGGCGCAGCGCGGGTGACGGAGTCGCCTGAATGTGTCGAGATGGAGCTCGATACTCTGGGAGGGACGAGCACCAGCTCGTCCAGCGGGCTTCGGGTGGCTTCGTCATCGAGCTGGTGCTCGACGTTCCCAGGGGTTGATGCACGGTTTGATGGGGCTGCTTGAGGTGGGAGGGCCGCCCTCGGCCCGAAGTTTTTCGCCCCGGAGCGGGGCTCCTACAGCACAAGGGGGCCCTATGGAGGGCCGGGTTCCATCCCGGCAACTTGGGGTTGCGGTTGGCGCGCTGTGTCGAGATGGAACTCGACACTCCATTGGGATTGCGGTGGGTCTGTGGTGTGGCGCTAGCGCCATTGGTACTGCAGGCCGAGGCCGACCAGCCAGCTGCGCTCGGGGGCGGGTTCGTAGTAGCGGGCGCCGGCGCCATTGACGATCAATGAGCCGATATATTCCCGGTCGGTGAGGTTATCCAGGCGGGCGAAGGGTTCGATGGTGATATAGCCCAGCTGCTGCTGATAACCGGCTCGCCAGTTGAATACCGTATAGCCCGAGGCCTTGTGCTGGTTGTCGTCGGTGGCGTAGCGCTGGCTCATGCCCTGGGCCTCGATGGCGGTATGGAAGCCGCTGCCCTCCGGTTGCCAGGCCAGTTCGGCAAAGAAGCTGTGGCGGGGAATGCCGGGCAGCCGGTTGTCGGCAAAGTCGGCGCCGCTGTTG
>JAAYHO010000102.1 GCA_012735335.1 Gammaproteobacteria bacterium | reverse complement strand
GGCTCGCTGCCTTGGGCTGTTTGGTCAAACCGCCAATCACCGCCAGCATGGGGAAACCGACTGCGATATTGAAAGAGGCATAGAGCAACCCACTGAGCGCCCAGTTCGGAACCTCTGCACCCAGGAAGGTGATAACCGGAATGTCTTCGGCTACCTGAGTCAGTTCAGCCTGCGTACCCGTGCTGGTGTAGATGGAGTACACAGTGATGGAGACCACCATGACCAGCAGGAACGGCATGACTGCACTGATCAGGTTGACGATGCCCTTGACGTTGAGACACAGGGTCGCAACGACCAGCACCGTCATGAGGACGGAACCGAACAGTGGAGCCAGCCCGAACTGTTGCAGCAGAGTGGAACCGGCACCGGCGAGCATTACTACGCCCACACCATACAGGAAGAAGGACAGGATCACGTCCACCACGAAACCGGCTTTCTCACCGAACAGGATGTACAGCACCTGTTTATGCGAGCCGGCCTGCATCACCGAACTGATGCGGGCAATCTGCATCCCGAGGAAGGCAAACAGCACTGCCGCCACCACCGATCCCGCTATTCCAGCAAGGCCATAGCCGGTAAAGAACTGCAGCACCTCGTTACCGGAAGCAAAGCCGCCGCCAATGACCACGGACATGTAGGCCAGGGCGATCTGCAAGGAGTATTTGTTCATTCTTCTGATCTCAACTGTCGATTTTATAATTCTAGTCTTACTGTCTCACTCGCGTTTGACAGCTATTACTGACATTTCCACCAGGATGTCGGGCTCGCACATTCTGGCCTCCACGGTGGCCCGCGCCGGGGCAACGCCCTCGGGCAGCCAGCGATCCCACACAGCATTCATGCCGGCAAAATCGCACTCGATATCTTTCAGGTAGATGGTTACCGAAAGAATATGCTCCTTGTCGCTGCCCGCCTCGGCGAGCAGCTGTTCAATTGCCTGCAGGGTATCAGCAGTCTGCTGCTCGATGCCCCTGCCGGTATCCTCGGCCGTCTGACCGGCAAGGTAGACCGTATCCCGATGGATGACGATCTGGCTCATGCGCCGGTTAGTGTGCAGCCGCTGGATTGCCATGCTTGCCCTCCCCCTGTTTGTTGCTGTAACGGGAAATCGCCAACCCTTCGGTACTGATCTGCGGCTTCTTCTTGGCCAGCAGATCCGCCAGCAACCGACCGGAACCGCAGGCCATGGTCCAACCCAGAGTGCCATGACCGGTATTCAGGAACAGGTTGCGATAGCGGGTCGGCCCGATGATCGGTGTGCCATCCGGGGTCGCCGGACGCAGACCGGTCCACAGGTCGATATTGGTGGTATCCGCTGCACCCGGGAACAGGTCGTTGACGATCATCTTAAGGGTATCACCCTTGCGCGGGTCGATCTTCAGGTCATAGCCACGGATTTCCGCCATGCCACCTACCCGGATACGGTTATCGAAACGGGTAAGCGCCACCTTGTAGGTCTCGTCCAGCATGGTGGATACCGGGGCACGGGCCGGATCGGTGATCGGCACAGTAATGGAATAGCCCTTGAGTGGGTAGATCGGCGCCTTGATGCCCAGCGGCGCCAGCATCTGCGGACTGAAGCTGCCCAGGGCCAGCACGTAATTGTCAGCAGTCAGCAACTGACCATCGACCCACACACCATTGAGTCGGTCACCGGCGTACTCCAGCCGTTCGATATTCTGGTTGAAACGGAACTCCACGCCCAGTTCCCGAGCCATTTCAGCGATGCGCTGGGTGAACAGCAGGCAGTCACCGGTCTGGTCATTGGGCACCCGCAGGCCGCCGACCAGCTTGTGCACCGAGCTGGCCAGCCCGGGCTCGGCATTGGTCAGGGTGTTTCGATCCAGCAGCTCATAGGGCACGCCCATCTGCTCCAGCACCTCGATGTCCTTGGCGGCACCATCGAGCTGGGCCTGGGTGCGGAACAGCTGAGTCAGGCCCTGCTGACGCCCCTCGTACTCGATACCGGTTTCGATACGCAGCTCGTCGATGCAATCCCGACTGTACTCGGACAGGCGCACCATGCGCTCCTTGTTCACCGCATAACGGGCCGCCGTGCAGTTGCGCAGCATGCGCGCCATGAACAGGTACTGGTGGATATCGGCGGTGGGCTTGATCGCCAGCGGTGCATGCTTCTGCAGCATCCACTTGATGGCCTTGAACGGCACACCGGGCGCCGCCCAGGGAGAAGCATAGCCCGGGGAGATCTGGCCGGCGTTGGCATGACTGGTTTCCTCTGCGACCGCAGGCTGGCGGTCGATAACCGTCACCTCGAAGCCCTGCCGCGCCAGATAATAAGCGCTGGTGGTACCCACAACGCCGCTGCCAAGAACCAGAATATGCATTGTTCAACTCCTCGTTCCCCTGCGGGGATCAATCACGATTGCCGGATTATAGGAGAGCCGTCACAGTTGATTTCACTATATTAACCGCTATATTTAGCGCTTAATCCCGTTCAACTAGCTAAAGGTCTAGCCAGATCCACCAATGAGAACCAAACACAGAGCACGAAGAGAATTGGATCGCATAGATCGCCAGATCCTCCGCGAACTGCAGTCCGAAGGCCGTCTGGCCTTTACCGAGCTGGGTGAGCGGGTCGGCCTGTCGACCACTCCCTGCACCGAACGCGTCCGCCGCCTGGAGCGCGAAGGGGTGATCATGGGCTACAACGCCCGCCTCAACCCCGAATATCTGAATGCCAGTCTCCTGGTGTTTGTTGAAATCAACCTGTCCTACAAATCAGGCGATATATTTGAAGAGTTCCGCCGGGCGGTGCTCAAGCTGCCGCACGTGCTCGAATGTCACCTGGTGTCCGGCGACTTCGACTATCTGATCAAGGCCCGTATCAATGAAATGGCCTCCTATCGCAAACTGCTCGGCGACATTCTGCTCAAGCTGCCCCATGTCCGCGAATCGAAAAGCTACATCGTCATGGAGGAAGTCAAGGAGTCCCTGGAACTCCCCATTCCCGAGCAGTAACGTCACCTGACCGGGCGGCTTGTACCGCCTGCGGTCATCTGTTCTCAGCCTAGTTCACTTACGCAGGAATTGCTCGATTACGCCCTGCTTTTTCAGTCTCTCCAGCTCTGCCTCATCCAGCCCCAGCCGCTGGCCGAGCACCGCATCGGTGTCCTGCCCCAGCAGCGGTGGCGGGCGCTGGTACTGAACCGGCGAGCCGGACAGCTTGATCGGGCTGCCGACCATGGCGAACTCCGGGTTCAGTGGATGGTCGAGGGGCACCAGCATATCCCGCGCCTGGGTCTGCGGCTCGGCCAGCGCCTGGGCAATATTGTTGATTGCCCCCACCGGCACCTTCACCGCATGGATGCGGGACACCCACTCATCGGCGCTGGCAGCGAGAAAGTGCCCGGCGAGGATAGCTGTCAGCTCCTCCCGGTGCCTGACCCGCTCGGCGTTGCGCACGAAGCGTGCATCCTGCGCCAGCTCGGGCAGGCCGATCGCTGCGCACAGGGCGACGAACTGGCTGTCGTTACCGCAGGCGATGATGAAATCCCGGTCAGCGGCGCGAAACACCTGGTACGGCACTATATTGGCGTGGGCATTGCCATAACGCCCCGGCACCTTGTCGGAGACCAGGTAGTTCATGGTCTGGTTGGCCAGGGTCGCCAGCTGCACATCGAACAGCGCCATGTCGCAGTGCTGACCACGACCGGTCTTTTCCCGGTTGATCAGTGCCGCCTGGATGGCGATGGTCGAATACAGCCCGGTCATCAGATCGGCCACCGCTACCCCGGCCTTCTGCGGCCCGCCGCCGGGCAGATCGTCGCGCTCCCCGGTAATGCTCATCAACCCGGCCATGCCCTGAATGATGAAGTCATAACCCGGCTCCTCGGCACGGGGCCCGGTCTGGCCGAAACCGGTGATCGAGCAATACACCAGTCGCGGATTGAGTTCAGCCAGGCTGGCATAGTCCAGCCCGTAGCGGGCCAGCGAACCGGCCTTATAGTTCTCGATCAGCACATCACTGCTGGCCGCCAGTGCCCGCACCAGTTGCTGACCTTCGCTGGTCGACAGATCCACCGCCACCGAATACTTGCCCCGGTTGGCCGACTGGTAATAGGCCGCCTCACCGCTGGAGCGGCCCTGCTCGTCCAGCATCCACGGCGGCCCCCAGCCGCGGGTGTCGTCACCGCTGCCCGGGCGCTCGATCTTCACCACCTCCGCTCCCAGATCCGCGAGGATCTGCCCACACCATGGGCCCGCAAGAACCCGACTCAGATCCAATACCCGTATACCCGACAGCGCACCCATCAGCTCTTCCCGTTGTCATATACCGGCGACACATGAACGGTCGCAATGGCGGCATATTAAATCCCCGCCTCCCTCATTGCGAGCCGCAGCGAGAGGTGCAGCGCACTGAAGTCCCCGCCGCCCCTTCAACGTCATTGCGAGCCGAAGGCGTGGCAATCCATCTGGTGATGGCTGCAATGCCCATGGATTGCCACGTCGCTACGCTCCTCGCAATGACCGGGGAGTGGACTGCGGCGTGGGGCAGCACTCCTGAACACATCCCTCTGCCCCAACCGTCATTGCGAGCGAAGCGCGGCAATCCAGTGCGGACAGTGGCGGCGAGGGCCATGGATTGCCACGTCGCTGCGCTCCTCGCAATGACAGGGGAGTGGACTGCGGCGTGGGGCAGCACTACTGAGTACATCCCCCTGCCCCAACCGTCATTGCGAGCGAAGCGCGGCAATCCAGTGCGGGCGGTGACGGCGAGGGCCATGGATTGCCACGTCGCTGCGCTCCTCGCAATGACGGAAGAGTGGAGTGCAGCCATTGAAGATGAGTCCCCCCAGTCCTTCTGGCAACGCCCAACCTTTGTTTCGCACAGCGGTATCAGGTTTTGTTATTATTGATCATCGCCCTCTTCGGGCGCTAACATGCTGCCCTGGACACCCGGCCTTTCAGGGATACACTCAGGCAAACGGCACAGCCCTCAGGAGAAGACATGATTCGCGATCCGGAAACCCTACAGATTCTGCTCGACTCGATTCGTCAGTTCGTCAACCAGGAATTGATTCCCCGCGAACATGAAGTGGCGGAAACCGACAATATTCCTGCTGATATCGTCGAGCAGATGAAGGAAATGGGCCTGTTCGGGCTGACCATCCCCGAAGAATACGGCGGATTGGGAGTGACCATGGAGGAGGAGGTGAACATTGCCTTCGAACTGGGACGCACCTCCCCGGCTTTCCGCTCCTATATAGGCACCAATAACGGCATCGGCTCCATCGGCATCCTGCTGGATGGCTCCGAGGAGCAGAAGGCCCACTACCTGCCGAAACTGGCCGCCGGTGAATACCTCAGCTCTTTCTGCCTGACCGAGCCGGATTCCGGCTCCGATGCCGCCTCGCTGAAGACCACCGCCGTGCGCGATGGTGACGAGTACATTCTCAACGGTACCAAGCGTTTCATCACCAACGCGCCGCATGCCGGTATCTACACCGTGATGGCTCGGACCAATCCGGAGATCCGCGGCGCCGGTGGTATCAGTTCGTTTATCGTCGAGCGCGGCACGCCCGGCGTGACCGTGGGCAAGCCGGATCAGAAGATGGGCCAGAAAGGTGCGCATACCGCTGATGTGATCTTCGACAACGCCCGGGTACCCGCTGCCAACTTGATCGGTGGCAAGGAAGGAGTCGGCTTCAAGACCGCCATGAAGGTACTGGACAAGGGTCGTCTGCATATCGCCGCCCTGTCAGTCGGCGCGGCCGAGCGCATGCTGGATGACTCCCTGCGCTATGCCGTGGAGCGCAAGCAGTTCGGCCAGCGCATTGCCGACTTCCAGCTGATCCAGGCCATGCTGGCCGACAGCAAGGCGGAAATCTACGCCGCCCGCTGCATGGTGCTGGACGCCGCGCGCAAGCGTGACGAGGGGCTGAACATCAGCACCGAGGCCTCCTGCGCCAAGATGTTTGCCACCGAGATGTGCGGCCGGGTCGCCGACCGTGGCGTGCAGATTCATGGCGGCGCGGGTTATATCAGCGAATATGCCATCGAGCGTTTCTACCGCGACGTGCGCCTGTTCCGTCTGTATGAAGGCACCACCCAGATCCAGCAGGTGATCATCGCCCGCAACATGATCCGCGAAGTCGAGGACTGATTCAGTCCCGGGTTGTTGAGCGCCTGCTCGACGACAAAGAGCACCAATGAAAAAGCCCCGCCAGATCGCTCTGGCGGGGCTTTTTCGTCAGGACTCGGTTATCAGATCCGTTCAAAAACGGTGGTGATACCCTGACCCAGGCCAATGCACATGGTGGAGATACCGATGGTGCCGTTGTTCTGCTTCATCACGTTCAGCAGGGTGCCGGAAATACGTGCACCGGAACAGCCGAACGGGTGACCCAGGGCGATGGCGCCGCCGTGCAGGTTGACCTTCTGGTCCATCTGGTCGAGCAGTTTCAGATCCTTCAGCACCGGCAGAGCCTGCGCGGCGAAGGCTTCGTTCAGCTCGACGTGGCTGATGTCGTCCATGCTCAGACCAGCGCGCTTGAGCGCCTTCTTGGTCGCCGGAACCGGGCCGTAACCCATGATCGACGGATCGCAACCGGCCACGGCCATGGAACGGATGACGGCCAGCGGCTCGACACCCAGCGCCTTGGCGCGTTCAGCGGACATGACGATCATGCAGGAAGCACCGTCGGTGATCTGCGAAGAAGTACCTGCAGTCACGGTACCGCCTTTGGGGTTGAACGCCGGACGCAGGGCGGCCAGGCTTTCCAGGGTGGTCTCCGGGCGGATGGTCTCATCCTCGGTGAACACGCGCAGGAAGCCGTTCTCGTCGTGGCCTTCCATCGGGATGTTTTCATCCTTGAAGTTGCCTTCAACGGTGGCCTTGTGCGCCAGCTGGTGCGAACGCACGCCGAACTGGTCCTGCTGCTCGCGGGTGATGCCGTGCATCTTGCCGAGCATTTCAGCGGTCAGCCCCATCATGCCAGCGGCCTTGGCGGCATACAACGACAGCGCCGGGTTCGGATCGACACCGTGCATCATGCCAACGTGGCCCATGTGTTCGACACCACCGATGACGAACACATCACCGTTACCGGTCATGATCGCCTGGGCGGCGGTGTGCAGCGCGCTCATGGAGGAGCCACACAGACGGCTGACGGTCTGGGCCGCCGCAGTGTGCGGGATCGGGGTCATCAGCGACGCCATGCGGGCAATGTTCCAGCCCTGCTCCAGGGTCTGGTTCACGCAACCCCAGATGACATCTTCCACTTCCGCCGGGTCGATCTTCGGGTTGCGCTCGAGCACACCGGTGATCAGCTTGGCAGACAGGGTCTCGGCACGGACATTGCGGTACATACCGCCCTTGGATCGGCCCATGGGGGTGCGGCCAAAGTCGACTATTACAACGTCTCTTGGATTGAGGCTCATAAATTCACTCTCGCTCTGTACGTTCCGCGGTTAACCGAAGAATTTCTTGCCGCTGGCGGCCATTTCACGCAACTTCTCAGTCGGGTGATACATGGGGCCGAACTCGGCGTATTTGTCAGCAATGGCCACGAATTCGGCCACCCCAATGGTGTCGATGTAGCGCAGCGCACCGCCCCGGAAGGGAGGGAAGCCGATGCCGTAGATCAGACCCATGTCGGCATCCGCCGCGGTCTCGACGATGCCGTCTTCCAGGCAGCGTACGGTCTCCAGGCACAGCGGCACCATCATGATCTCGATGATTTCCTCATCGGTCAGCTCACGCTGCTCCAGTACCACCGGCTTGAGCAGCTCGTAGGCTTCGGCGTCGACAACCTTCTTCGGCTTGCCCTTCTTGTCCACTTCATAAGCGTAGAAGCCCTTGCCGGTCTTCTGACCCAGACGGTTGGCTTCGTACATGACGTCGACTGCGGTCTTGGTCTTGTCGGCCATGCGGTCCGGGTAACCTTCAGCCATCACATCACGACCATGGTGGCCGGTATCCATGCCGACAACGTCCATCAGGTAGGCCGGGCCCATCGGCCAGCCGAACTTTTCCATCAGCTTGTCAACGCGCTGGAAGTCCGCACCCATACCGATCAGACGGGCAAAGCCGCCGAAGTAAGGGAACAGCACGCGGTTGACCAGAAAGCCCGGGCAGTCGTTGACCACGATCGGCGTCTTGCCCATCTTCTTGGCATAGGCCACGGTGGTGGCAATCGCCTTCTCGCTGGACTTCTCGCCACGTATCACCTCAACCAGCGGCATCATGTGTACCGGGTTGAAGAAGTGCATGCCGACGAAGTTTTCCGGACGCTTGAGCGCCTGGGCCAGATAGCTGATGGAGATGGTGGAGGTGTTGGAAGCGATGATGGCATCTTCGCGCACATGCTCTTCCACCTCGGCCAGCACCGCGTGCTTGACCTTGGGGTTCTCGACCACGGCTTCGACCACGATGTCGACATTGCCGAAGTCACCGTAGGACATGGTCGGACGAATGGCATTCAGGGCAGCAGCCATCTGTTCGGGCTTCATGCGGCCACGGGCAACACGCTTGCCGAGCAGCTTGGAGGCTTCGTCCAGACCCAGTTGAATACCCTCTTCGCGGATATCCTTCATCAGGATCGGCGTACCCTTGGAAGCGGACTGGTAGGCGATACCGCCACCCATGATACCGGCACCCAGTACCGCGGCCAGCTTCACGTCACCCGCTTGCTTATCGTACTTCCTGGCCTTGGATTTCAGCGCCTGATCGTTCAGGAACAGCCCGACCAGCGACGCAGCAACCGAGGTCTTGGCCAGTTTGGCAAAGCCAGCAGCTTCGATTTCCAGAGATTTCTCGCGGCCATGGTTGGCGGCCTTCTGGATGGTCTTGATGGCTTCAACCGGGGCGGGGTAGTTCGGGCCAGCCTGACCGGCAACGAAACCCTTGGTGGTTTCGAAGGCCATCATCTGCTCAATGGTGTTGAGTTTGATCTTTTCCAGCTTGGGCTGACGCTTGGCGCGGAAGTCCAGCTCACCGGCAATGGCACGGCGCACGGTATCCAGCGCGGCATCACGCAGCTTGTCGTCGGCTACCACGGCATCAACCGCACCCACTTTCAGGGCGTTGTCGGCGCGCTGCTCGGCACCACCGGCAATCCACTCGACGGCGTTGTCCACACCGATCAGGCGCGGCAGGCGCACGGTACCACCGAAACCGGGGTAAATTCCCAGCTTGGTTTCCGGCAGGCCAATCTTGGTGCTCTGCGCCATGACACGGAAGTCACAGGCCAGACACATCTCCAGACCACCACCCAGCGCCAGACCATTGATGGCGGCGACCGTGGGTACATTCAGGTCTTCGAAGGCGTTGAAAATGCGGTTGGTTTCCAGGTTGGCAGCCACCAGCTCTTCTTCGGACAGCTGGAAGGCATGCACGAATTCGGTGATGTCGGCGCCGACGATGAATACGTCCTTGCCACTGGTAACGATAACGCCCTTGATGCTGCTGTCGGACTGGATCTTGTCAACCGCTGCCTTGAGCTCGGCGAGGGTCGCCTGATTGAACTTGTTGACCGACTCGCCCTGCAGATCGAACCGCAGCTCGGCGATGCCGCCCTCAAGAATTTGAACCGTGATGGCTTTACCTTCGTAAATCATCAACTGATCTCCACGCTGTGAAAGCACATGAGAGACACTGCCCTGCCCGGGAGCGGACAGTGTCATGATTGTTCCCGATAACAATGGAAAACTGCCTGCGAGGCAAAATTCATACGCTCGTTTGATTCGGGTACGCACACCTTTATGCAAAAGAGTGCCATTGTCAATCTACGGCAGGCAGATGACTACAAAAAAACACTATAGAGATACCGGCGGGAGAAGTCAGGCCGGGCCGGGCAGATCAGTGGCCACGCAGGGGTTGCAGTGCCCTGACCAGTTGCTGCAGCACCGCTGGATCGTCCGGTTCGCGCCAGTACACCACCACCGACAGGCTCTGCCGATCAATGCCCCGCACCTGCTCCGGCAACTGTTCGAGCACCTCCCGGCAGTGCAGCGTGGCCGCTGATCCACTCAACCATTGCCAGCCCTCCTCATCACGCCGACAACTGAACTCGCGCTCCAGCGGGCAGCGCTCCAGCGGCATACGGTAGGCAATGCAGCCGACCAGTTGGTTGACCCGCTGGGATTCACGCAGCCACTCCACCGCCAGCCCCTGACGCCGCGCTTCCTCGCGCAGACGGTGCAGATGGAACTCCCGCCCCCGGGGCATCAGCTTGAACAGACTGGTGATCAGGATTGCCGCTACCACGGCCACTATTACCCAATCCGGCATTCACTTACTCCATCATGAAAACGTGATTTGATCGGCCACTCAACGCTGGACCTGCCCGCAAAGGCTGTTAAGATCAATGACGGAACCCCTGAACAACGCGGCAGCCCGGCGCAGCAGCTATTCAGCGGCTCCCTACAACAAGGAGAAAACCCGCATGCTCTACTCTCATGTGTTGGTGGCGGTAGACCTGATCGACGAGTGTCGTCCCGTCGCTGACCACGCCCAGCAGCTGGCGCAGGCATTGGATGCCAAACTCACCATTCTGCACGTGGTCGAACCCCTGGCCATGGCCTACGGTGGCGACGTGCCCATGGACCTGTCCATGCTGCAACAGCAGCAATTCGAACAGGCCCGGGAACGCATGCAGCTGTTTGCCGGTGACTACGGTCTGCCGGAAGAGCAGATGCAGATCGCCTTCGGCCACCCCCGCCAGGAAATTCACCGGGTAGCCACCGAACAGAACTGCGATCTGATCGTGGTCGGCAGCCATGGTCGCCACGGCCTGGCCCTGCTGCTCGGCTCCACTGCCAACGACGTACTGCACGGAGCGCCCTGCGACGTGATTGCCGTGCGCCTGCATAAACCACAGTAACCTTCTGATCTGATTGCCGGCACGTCCGTTGCGTCGAAGTGAAACTCGACACTCCCAGCCCCTGCATCTGAGGGGCGAGTTCCACCTCGTCCATCTGATTGCCGACACGCTCGCTGCGTCGAGGAGGACTTCGACATTCCCAGCCATGCCCCCCGCCACCCCAAGCTCTCAACCGCCCATTTCTTCCAGCTCGGCCCAGCGCTCCAGCGCCTGATCCAGTTCCAGCTGCTTGGCTTCAAAGGCCGCCAGCACTGGCGCTGTCTGCTCGTGTGGCAACTGATAGAAATCCGGATCACTGACCTGCTGCTGTAACGCGTCCAGCTCTTTTTCCAGCTTTTCCAGCAAGGCCGGCAGCTCATCCAGTTCGCGCTGCAGTTTATAGCTCAGCTTGACCTTGGTCGGCGCGGCGGCCGCTGGCGCGGTCTGTTTGATCACCGGCTCGGGCTCCGCCACCTGCGCCTCAGTGTCATCGCCCCACTCTGCCAGCATCTCGATCCGCCCGCCCTGGCGTAGCCAATCGGCATACCCCCCCACATACTCGCGCACCGTACCTTTGCCCTCGAACACCAGACAGCTGGTCACCACATTATCGAGGAACGCCCGGTCGTGACTGACCAGCAACACAGTACCCTTGAAGCTGTCCAGCACTTCTTCCAGCAGCTCCAGGGTTTCCACGTCCAGATCGTTGGTCGGCTCATCCAGTACCAGTACGTTGGCTGGTTTACTGAACAGTCGGGCCAGCAGCAGACGCGCACGCTCCCCACCGGACAAGGCCTTGACCGGCGTGCGGGTCCGTTCCGGCGAGAACAGGAAGTCGCCCAGGTAGCTGATGACATGCCGCTGCTTGCCATCGATCTCGATGAAGTCCCGGCCCTCTGACAGGTTGTCGATAACCGATTTCTCCAGATCCAGCTGGTCACGCAACTGATCGAAGTAGGCTACTTCCAGCTTGGTGCCGTGATGGACAGTACCACTGCTGGGCGGCAACTGGCCGAGCATGATCTTCAGCAGAGTACTCTTGCCCGACCCATTGTTGCCGATCAGGCCGATACGGTCGCCGCGCAGCACATGGGTAGTCAGATCCCGGATCAAGGGGAACTGGTCCGGCCAGGCAAAGCTGACGTCCTCCAGCTCGATGACCCGCTTGCCAGAGGCGTCCGCCGTTTCCAGCTGGAAGCTCGCCTTGCCCTGACGCTCCACGCGCCGGGCGCGCTCCTCGCGCATGGCCTTGAGCGCCCGCACCCGGCCCTCGTTGCGGGTACGACGGGCCTTGATGCCCTGACGGATCCACACTTCCTCCTGGGCCAGCTTCTTGTCGAACAGCGCATTGGCGGTGGCTTCCGCCTCCAGTTGTTGCTCCTTGTGCTCCAGGAAGCTGCGATAGTCGCCCTGCCAGTCGATCAACTGGCCGCGATCCAGCTCCAGAATGCGGGTGGCCAGCGCCTGCAGAAACTGTCGGTCGTGGGTGATGAACAGCACTGCGCCACGGAAATCGAGCAATACCTCTTCCAACCAGGCGATGGTATGAATATCCAGGTGGTTGGTCGGCTCGTCCAGCAGCAACACATCGGGCTCGGACACCAGAGCCTGGGCCAGCAATACCCGACGACGCCAGCCACCGGACAGTTCCGACATGCGTTTATCTTCCGGCAGTCCCAGGCGCGTGAGGGTGGTCTGCACCAACTGATCCAGCCGCCAGCCGTCCTTTGATTCCAGCTGGCTCTGCACCTTTTCCAGCTGAGCCAGTTCGGCCTCCCCCATCTCTCCGGTGACCAGACTGTGGTATTCAGCCAGCAGCTCACCGACCCCTTCCAGTCCGGCAGCCACCACCTCATACACAGTGGCCGAGCCGGCCTTGGGCAGCTCCTGCGGCAACTGCCCGATCTTCAGCCCCGGCGCAAACCAGCGCTCCCCCTCGTCCGCCGCCTGCTCGCCGGTTACCAGGCGCATCAGACTGGATTTGCCGGTGCCGTTGCGCCCGATCAAGCAGACACGCTCGCCCCGATCGAGTTGAAAACTGACCTTGTCGAGGAGTGGATTGAGCCCGAAAGCGAGGGACACATCGGTAAAGGAAAGCAGAGCCATATAACACCTATATAAAATTCAGAGCGACATTCTACCCGCCGGGATCTTCAGCTGCATGTTTATTGCCGCCGACGGCTTTGAAGGCATCCGGCAAACCGCTAAGCTGTACCCAGCACATCTTGCTTCAACTGCATCAATAACAAGGCCTTACGCCACCCACGCCAGGATAATCATGCTGCTACGATTGACACGACACCTGACCAGTGCCGCTGCTGTACTCTGCACGGCTCTGCTGCTGACCAGCCAGACTGTTCATGCAGACCGGCTGAGCGAACAGCGCCGCCAGTACGACCAGGCCCAGGCCGCCCTTGCCCGCGGCGACCAGGCCAGCTTCAACAGTCTGAAACGGGGATTGACTGATTATCCGTTGTATCCCTACCTGCTGCATGAGTCCCTGCGCAAGCGGGTGGACAGCGCCCCGCATCAGGAAATCGAGCAGTTCCTCAGCGCCCACGGCGACCTGCCCGCCGCCCGCAGCCTGAAGAACGCCTGGTTCAAACGCCTGCTCAGCGAGCAGGACTGGCCGCGCCTGCGCAAACACATGGACCCGGACAGCCTCAGCGCCGAGCTGGAGTGCCCGCTGGTACTGCAGATGTGGCGCGAGGG
>JAAYHO010000101.1 GCA_012735335.1 Gammaproteobacteria bacterium | reverse complement strand
TCCACCTGCGAGCGGCGCTGCTCATCGAGGTTTTCCAGCTCCTCGCCGAATACCTTGACGCTGCCTTCGTTG
This sequence comes from Gammaproteobacteria bacterium, assembly GCA_012735335.1. Classification (GTDB taxonomy): domain Bacteria; phylum Pseudomonadota; class Gammaproteobacteria; order Pseudomonadales; family Pseudomonadaceae; genus Halopseudomonas. The sequence goes on along the minus strand of JAAYHO010000101.1, from coordinate 7,416 downwards.
GGGCGGCGCAGGCCGACGATCGAGCGCAACAGGACCGACTTGCCGGTGCCCGAACCGCCGACCACACCGAGAATCTCCCCCGGCTGGATATCCAGGTCGAGGTTCTCGTGCACGCTCTGGCGACCGAAGCGGTTGACCAGCCCGCGTATCTCCACCAGCGGTGCGTCGCCCCGGCTCACCAGCCCATCTCCATGAAGAACAGCGCGGCCAGGGCATCGAGCAGGATCACCACGAAGATCGATTGCACCACCGCCGAGGTGGTGTGCTCGCCCACCGACTCGGCGCTGCCGCTGACCTTGAAGCCCTCCATACAGCCGATGATGGCGATCAGGAAGGCAAACAGCGGTGCCTTGGACATGCCCAGATAGAAGTGCTGCACCGCCACGTTCTGCTGCAGGATGCTGAGGAACATGGTCGGCGAGATATCCAGTGCCAGGGCGCAGACCACCGCGCCACCGAAGATGCCCGACAGCATGCCGATAAAGGTCAGGGCCGGCAGGGAGATCATCATGGCGATGACCCGGGGCAGCACCAGGATATGCAGCGGGTTCAGTCCGAGGGTGCGGATGGCGTCGATCTCCTCGTTGGCCTTCATCGAGCCGATCTGCGCGGTGAAGGCGCTGGCGGTGCGGCCGGCCATCAGGATCGCGGTGAGCAGCACGGCAAACTCGCGCAGGAAGGAGAAGGCGATCAGATCCACCGTATAGATGGTGGCGCCGAAGTCGGCCAGTACCGTCGCACCGAGAAAGGCGATCACTGCACCGACCATGAAGGTCAGCAGGGCGACGATGGCTACGGCGTTGAGGGCGATCTGCTCGATCTGCGCGACGATGGAGGTGATCCGCCAGGTCGACGGTTTGAGCAGCCCGCCGATCAGGCCAGCCAGGGTCATGCCGATAAAGCCCAGCAGCACCTTGAGGTGCTGGTACAGGGCCAGACTGTAGCGACCGAGGTTGCCGAGCATCTCGAGCAGTGCGTTCTGTCGCGCTGGGGGCTGGTCGTGGGGCTGCAGGCTGTCGGCGATCCGTGCCAGCAGGACCCGGCGCTCTTCGGGCAGGGCCTGTTGCTCGGCACTCAGTTGCTGGATCAGTTCGCTGCCGAGCAGCTCGGTGAGCAGTTGGCCGCCGGCGGTATCCAACTGACCTATCTGTTGCAGGTCGGCGGAGGTAAAGCGATTGCTGCCGCAGCGCAGTTGCTCAACCTGTCTGCGCAGCTCGGCGTAATGTTCAAGTACCCAGTCGCCCCGAATGTTCAGGTGCGCTGGGTTGTCAGGTGAAGGGCTGATGAAACGGCTGTCGGAGGCGTCCGGCATGGGGCGGTCCGTTGGGTTTCGGGTGAGTGGGCTCAGCTGCGCTTGACCCCGAACTCCTCGGACAGGGTGCCCGGGCCATCGGTGATCTTGTCAGCGTAGTCACGCGGTGGCTCCAGCGAATCGAATACCGGCTCGACCCGCTCACGGGAGTCGGTGCCGCCTTCCTGATCCAGTGCGGCCAGCAGGCGCTGACGGGTCACGTCATCCGGTGCCAGCTCCACCGCGGCCTGTCCCAGATGTTCCTGGATATCCTGATAGCTGCGGTTCAGGCGGGTTACCAGATTGGCAGTGGTGTTGAAGTGGCTGGCGACTTCCTGTTGGTATTCTTCAAAGCGCAGTTGCAGGCTTTCCAGCTGGGCCTGGGTGCTGGAGGAGGAACCACCGCTCAGGCGGGGTGCCAATCGCGCTACAATGATGCCCACAATGAAGCCCACGGCCAGGGCAATGACAACTGCAATCCACAGGTTTTCGCTTGTTTCCACCTTGGGTCCCTCGTTGAATCTATGACGCGGTGCCGTTGCACCGCTCTGGTCTGTTGTTACGGTAGCGGCATTTCGCAAACAAGGCTAGGGTCTGATGATGTTTCAGGCTCTGGCTCCGGAGTATCCGACGCGGGTGCTGCGGTCGCAGTCACGGAGAAAACCGAATGAATCGCAATGAAGAGCAACACCTTATTGATGGCCCGGCCGGAACGCTGGAGCTGCTGGTTACCCAGGCAGACAACCCCGGGGCGCTGGCGGTCATCTGCCACCCGCATCCGCTGCACGGTGGCACCATGCATAACAAGGTGGTTTCCACACTGATGCGCGGTGCCCGGGATCTGGGCGCCAATACCGTGCGCTTCAACTTTCGCGGGGTAGGGCAGAGCACTGGCGAGCACGCCGATGGGGTTGGCGAGATTGATGACTGCCAGGCGGTGATCGACTGGGCGCAAAGCCGGTTCCCGGGCTTGCCGCTGTGGTTGATGGGTTTCTCCTTTGGTGGCTATGTGGCTGCTGCCGCGGCAGGGGCGCAGGCGGACTGGCCGCAGCGGGTGGTGTTGGTGGCGCCCTCGGTCGAGAAGCTGCCCTTTGCCGACCTGATGCCGCTGCCCGGCCCGGTCAGTGTGATGATGGGCGAGGCCGACGATGTGGTGGCCTCCCAGGCGGTCTTCGACCTGCTCGAGGGCAAGCCGCAGGTGAATGTGGTGCGCTTTGCCGATACCGGGCACTTCTTCCATGGCAAGCTGGTGGAATTGAAAGCGGCAGTCGAAGACGTGCTGCGCTGATTGCCAAGCAGCGGCATGGCGGGTAGAGTATCGACCCCTGTTTTACCCTGGACCCCCCCCAGTATGACGCCCCTTGAACGCTATCAGGCGGACCTCAAGCGTCCGGACTTTTTCCACGATCCTGCGCAGGAAAATGCAGTACGGCATCTGCAACGGCTCTATGACGATATTCTCGCAGCTGGCCCGCCGCGCAGTGTGGGCCTGCTGGGCCGTTTCCGCCCGAAGCGCAGTACCCCGGTCAAGGGCCTGTATTTCTGGGGTGGGGTAGGGCGTGGCAAGACCTATTTGGTGGACACCTTCTTCGATGCCCTGCCGATCAAGCGCAAGATGCGCACGCACTTCCACCGCTTCATGCAGCGGGTGCATCAGGAGCTGCGCGAGCTCAAGGGTGAGAAGAACCCGCTCAAGCTGATTGCCCGCAAGTTTGCCGATGAGGCCCGGGTGATCTGCTTTGACGAGTTCTTCGTTACCGACATTACCGATGCAATGATCCTCGGCACCCTGATGGAAGAGCTGTTCGGCTACGGTGTGATCCTGGTGGCCACCTCCAATATCGTGCCGGATGGCCTGTACAAGGATGGTCTGCAGCGTGCGCGCTTCCTGCCGGCGATTGCTCTGCTCAAGGAGCATACCGAGGTGGTCAACGTGGATAACGGCGTGGACTATCGCCTGCGGGCGCTGGAGCAGGCCGATCTGTACCACTACCCCCTCGGCGCCGAGGCTGATGCCAGTCTGCAACGCAGTTTCGAAAGCCTGGTGCTGGAGCCGGAGCATGTGCAGCGCAACGCTGAGTTGACCATCGAGAACCGTGCAGTCAAGGCGGTAAGGCTGTACGAGAACGTGGCCTGGTTCGAGTTCCGTGAGCTGTGTGACGGGCCGCGCAGTCAGAATGACTATATTGCCCTGGGCAAGATCTTCCAGGCGGTACTGATTGCCAATGTCGAGCAGATGAATCTGACCAAGGATGACATGGCCCGGCGCTTCATCAACCTGGTGGATGAGTTCTACGACCGCAACGTCAAGTTGATCGTCTCCGCCGAAGTGCCGCTCAAGGATCTGTATGTCGGCGGTCGGCTGGACTTCGAGTTCCAGCGCACTCTCAGTCGTCTGTTGGAAATGCAGTCCCACGAATTCCTCGCCAGGCCGCACAAGCCGTAACAGCGCCACTCGGCGGCATACTTCCTCACCGTCCTTGCGGGCAGGAAGTATGCCGCACCCCTTTTGAGGCTTGCTCCACCCCGTCATTGCGAGGAGCGCAGCGACGTGGCAATCCATGGGCGCCGAGTCGTCGCACGATGGATTGCCGCGCCTTCGGCTCGCAATGACGGGGTGGGTGGATGCCGCGTCTGCGGGGTAGGACGGTTGGTGTTCGAACCGGGGATCAGGGTGCTGGGTTCGGCTGGCTGCGGTGAATCTCCTCGATGGCTTCCAGCACCTTGTCGCTCAGTCCCATATTGACACTGCTCAGGTTGCGGTTGAGCTGATCCATGTTGGTGGCACCGATGATGTTGCTGGTAACAAAGGGCTGCCGGGTGACAAACGCCAATGCCATCTGCGCCGGGTCCATGCCCTGGTCCCTGGCCAGCTGCACGTAACGGGCGCAGGCCTTCTGCGCCTGCGGGTTGGTGTAGCGACTGAAGCGTTCGAATAGGGTCAGGCGTGCTTTCTCCGGGCGCAGACCGTTGAGGTATTTGCCGGTCAGGGTGCCGAAGGCCAGTGGTGAGTAGGCGAGCAGGCCGACCTGTTCGCGGATGGAAATCTCCGCCATGCCTATCTCATAACTGCGGTTCAGCAGGTTGTAGGGGTTCTGGATGCTGACGATGCGCGGCCAGCCCCGGCTTTCCGCCAGTTGCAGGAAGCGGCTGGTGCCCCAGGGTGTCTCGTTGGACAGGCCGATATGGCGGATCTTGCCAGCTTTCACCAGCTCGTCGAGCACCTCCAGGGTGTCCTCGATCGGGGTGATCTGCTCCTCGGGGTTGTGCTGGTAGCCAAGCTGGCCGAAGAAGTTGCTCTGCCGGTCCGGCCAGTGCAGCTGGTACAGGTCGATGTAATCGGTCTGCAGGCGTTGCAGGCTGCCTTCGACCGCAGCGGTGATGTGTTCGCGGTTGAAGCGGGTCTGTCCGTCCCGGATGTGCTGCATGTCCCGACTGGGGCCAGCGACCTTGCTGGCGAGGATCCACTGGTCGCGGTTACCGTGCTGGCGGAAGTATTCACCGATGATGCTTTCGGTGGCACCATAGGTCTTGCCGCGTGGCGGCACCGGATACATCTCCGCGCAGTCCATGAAATTGACCCCGGCGTCCCGGGCCCGGTCGATCTGGGCGAAAGCGTCGCGCTGGGTATTCTGTTCACCCCAGGTCATGGTGCCGAGACACAGGGCGCTGACTTTCAGTGAACTGTTGCCGAGAGGGCGATATAGCATGTCGGACTCCGATCAGAGTATGAATGGGCATTATTGATCAATCATGAAATAAAGGTTGTATTTTTTCACCCCATTGGCATAATGCCGCCCACTCTCGACAGGAAGCCTAGCCTGTCGTTGTTGTTACAGCCCGGAATGCCACCCAGACCCCACAGCCCCCACTGAGTGTCTGCCCAGGCTCACTGGTTGTAAAAACACATATTTTTCTGTAAGATTCGCCCTCTTTGAAATTCATAGAGCGGCCTCTGAGGCTAGGATTTGATGAAAACCTTCAGCGCCAAACCGGAAACAGTAAAACGCGACTGGTACGTAGTAGATGCCACTGGTCTGACCCTTGGTCGTCTGGCTACCGAAGTTGCTTCGCGCCTGCGTGGCAAGCACAAGCCTGAATACACCCCGCACGTGGACACCGGCGATTACATCGTGATTGTAAATGCCGAAAAGATCCATGTGACCGGTAACAAGGTTCAGGACAAGATGTACTACAGCCACACCGGTTTTCCGGGTGGGCTCAAGTCAATGAACTTCGAGAAGCTCAATCAGCGCGCTCCCGAACGTATCATTGAGCTGGCTGTGAAGGGCATGCTGCCGCGCAACCCCCTGGGTCGGGCCATGTACCGCAAGATGAAAGTATACGCTGGCGCAAGCCATCCGCATGCTGCTCAGCAGCCCCAAGAACTCAAGGTCTAACAGGAGCTCACTATGTCGGTGACACAAAACTACGGTACTGGCCGTCGTAAAACCGCCACAGCTCGGGTGTTCCTGCGTCCGGGTACTGGCAATATCTCCATCAACAACCGCAGCATCGATGTCTTTTTCGGCCGCGAAACCGCACGCATGATCGTGCGTCAGCCGCTGGAACTGACCGAGAGCACTGAAAAGTTCGACGTCTACGTCACTGTTCAGGGCGGCGGTATCTCCGGTCAGGCCGGTGCCATTCGTCACGGTATCACCCGTGCGCTGATGGACTACGACGAGACTCTGCGTGGCGAACTGCGCAAAGCCGGTTTCGTTACCCGCGATGCCCGTGAAGTTGAGCGTAAGAAAGTGGGTCTGCGCAAAGCGCGTAAGCGTCCGCAGTACTCCAAGCGTTAAGCCGACAGGCTCAGCGTTCAGAACGCCCGGATCCTTGTTCAGGATGCCGGGCGTTTTTGTATCTGCGACAAGGTGTCGCGTGAGCATGTGGGCTGCTCAGGCCCCTGAAATACGCTGTTTCAGGTACACTTCGCAGGTTCCCGGATAATGGAGATCGCCTTGTCATGATAGGGGTTTTTCATTACCATCTGTTTCATTTTGTGCAGGCAGTTCAAAACTTGAAAAGGCCTTTTGCAAAGGTCTGATTAGCTGATGGGAGACGACTGGATGAGTAATGACGGCGTAAATAACGGCCGGCGTCGCTTCCTGGTGGCAGCCACGAGTGTTGTGGGTGCTGCTGGTGTAGTGGGGGTGGCTGTGCCCTTTGTAGGGTCATGGTTCCCAAGCGCAAGAGCCAAGGCGGCAGGTGCGCCGGTTAGAGTGAATATCAGCAAGATCGAGCCCGGTCAGCAGATAGTTGCTGAGTGGCGCGGTCAGCCGATATTCATTTCACGCCGAACGCCCGAAGCGCTGGCCCTGTTGGATGAAATGGACAGCGTCCTCGCCGATCCTGAGTCCACTTCTGCAGACCAGCCTGAGTATATTGAAGGCAAGGCCAGATCCATCAAGCCTGAGGTGCTGGTAGTGCTGGGTATCTGTACTCACCTTGGCTGTTCGCCCCTGTTCAAACCGCAGGTCGGAGCAGTGGATATGGGAGCGGATTGGAAAGGCGGTTACTTCTGCCCTTGCCACGGTTCGTTCTACGATATGTCCGGACGCGTATTCCGCAACAACCCGGCTCCGAAGAACCTGCCTGTGCCGCCGCATAGCTACGAGTCCGAAGACGTCATCGTTATCGGGATCGATCAGGAGGAGACAGCCTGATGAGCAAGTTACTCAATTGGGTCAACGAGCGTATGTCCGTCACTCGGGTGTGGGAAGATCACCTGAGCAAGTATTACGCACCCAGAAACTTCAACTTCTTCTATTTCTTCGGCTCCCTGGCACTGCTGGTGCTGGTCAACCAGATCGTTACCGGTATCTGGCTGACCATGAGTTATGAGCCGTCCGGCGCTGGCGCCTTTGCTTCCGTAGAATACATCATGCGTGATGTGGAGTACGGCTGGCTGCTGCGTTATCTGCACTCCACGGGAGCTTCTGCCTTCTTCGTGGTGGTCTATCTGCACATGTTCCGTGGCTTGATGTACGGTTCCTACAGAAAGCCCCGTGAACTGGTCTGGATTTTCGGTATGACCATTTATCTCTGCTTGATGGCAGAGGCGTTCCTGGGCTATCTGCTGCCCTGGGGACAGATGTCTTACTGGGGAGCCCAGGTTATTG
>JAAYHO010000100.1 GCA_012735335.1 Gammaproteobacteria bacterium | reverse complement strand
GCTGGAAATCCTGCGGCGCGAAGAACAGCCCCCACACCGAGCCGACCGCCAGCAGCAGCACCGCCGCCACGGCAAACCAGGGCAGCCAGCGGCCGCTGATGTCATAGAACCATTTGGGCGAACCCAGTTTATGGAAAAACGTCCACTTCATGCGTTACCTGCTTGAGCAATCATTCACTTACCCCAATGCGCAACCCGGCAGCGATGGCAAAGGGTGCCAGCGTCAGCGCCAGCACCGCCAGACAACCGAGCCACAGCATGAACCCGGTCACCGGCATACCCTGCAAGGCCGCGTCCATCGCCCCGGTGCCGAGGATCAGCACCGGGATATACAACGGCAGAATCAGCAGCGCCAGCAGCACTCCACCACTCTTCAGGCCGACGGTCAGCGCCGCGCCGACCGCCCCCAACAGACTGAGTATCGGCGTACCCAGCAGCAGCGTCAGCACCAGCACCGGCAATACCGATGCGGGCAGCGCCAGCATCATGCCAAATAATGGCGCCAATACCACCATGGCCAGCCCGGAGACCAGCCAGTGGTGCAGCACCTTGACCAGCACCATCAACTCCAGCGGGTGGGGTGACAGCACCCATTGTTCCAGCGAACCGTCGTCGTAATCGCTGCGAAACAGCCCATCCAGCGACAACAGGGTCGCCAGCAACGCCGCCACCCAGATCACTCCCGGGGCCATGGCCCGCAGCATGGACGGCTCGGGGCCGACCGCCAGCGGAAACAGACTGACCACCAGGGCAAAGAACACCAGTGGGTTGAGCAGATCACCCGGGCGACGCCAGGCCAGCCGCCATTCACGGCAGAACAGTAACCAGACAATCTGCCGCATCAGTTCACCTGTCCCAGATCCAGACAGCGCACCCCCGGCAGATGGTCAAGGCCGTGGTGGGTAGTCATGATCACCAGACCGCCCTGCTCCGCATGCTGCATGATGTGTCCTTCCAGTGCCGCCACACCGGCCTTGTCGATGGCGGTGAAGGGTTCGTCCAGAATCCATACCGGATGCTGTTCAAGATACAGTCGGGCCAGCGCCACTCGGCGATGCTGACCGGCTGAGAGATTATGGCAGGGAACGTCCTCGAACCCACGCAGACCGACCAGTTCCAGCGCCTGCCAGATCTGCTCGGTAGTGACCGGGCTGCTCAGCGCACACAGCCAGGCGAGGTTTTCCTCGGCGGTCAGCGCGCCCTTGACCGCCGGGGCATGGCCGATGAACAGCCGATGCTGCCGCCAGTTGGCCCGCCCGCTACTGCGAAACACCGATTCGCCACCGTAGCGCATATCCCCCGCAGAGGGCGGCAGCAGACCAGCCATGATCCGCAGCAGACTGGTCTTGCCCGAGCCGTTGGGACCAGCCACCTGTAACACCTCGCCCGGCTCCAGTCGCAGCGACAGCGAAGCAAACAGCTCGCGCTGATCACGCTCGCACGCCAGACTGTCCAGTTCTACAGCCAGTGGCTTCACCTTTACTCCCTACCGCCAGGGCAGATATCACGGATGACTCATGTTTATCAGGCGTCTGCCGCTATACTGCATGGGCGCCAGACGGCTGTTCCAGTGGCGCCATTATACATTGGCACCCCCCGTATATGGGTCTGATTTACATCAATATGTGACACACATGACACCCGACCTGAACCTCCCTCCGATCACCGCCAGCAGCCCCAGGACCGGGCCTTCCAGCCCTGCTGCCGCGGCGTCTGCGGTGCCGCTGGAGGTTCTGCGTCCGATTGCCGCAGCGCTGCTGGCACCCGGTGAAACTACCGAGGCCGAGGTGGTCAGAAACACACCGAAGAACGGCCAGTTCGAAGTGCTGCTGCGCCTGGCCAAAGCCGGTGTACCACCCGCGGAGGTCAGCGTGGTCAGCCGCCAGCCGCTGCAGACCGGCACCAGTGTCACCGTGCAGTCGATCACCCCGACCCAGTTGCTGGCTATCATCAACCAGGCCCAGGGCAACCCCGGCGCAACCCAGGCGGTCGTCACCCGACTTGACCCGCAGCTGTTCCCGCCAGCCAGTCTGGTGCAGGCCCGGGTACTGGAAAGTCAGCCCGTACCCAGCGAGCAAGCGCGTTTTGCGGTGCTGGCCAGGGTACTGCAGGGGCCTGCCTCGGGCACTGTATTGAGCCTGGACAGCAGCCGCCCGGTAACCCCCGGCAGCTTGCTCACCGGGGTGGTGGAAAACAGCGGCGCGCTGCGGATAACCAGTGCCAACGAGCAACTGCGCCAGCTGGATCTGCTGCAAGGCATGCGCGTCAGTCTGCAGAGCCAGGCTCCGGCCGAACCGATGCTGCGGGTGCTGAGCCAACTGGCCACCCTGCCGGAATTGCCGCCATTGCTGCAGACCAGCATGCGCCAGGTACTCAACCATGTGGCCACACCGGAGCATCTGAGCAACACCGCCGGCGTCGCCCAGGCGATACGCCAGAGTGGCATCTTTCTCGAAGCCAACCTGCAGCAGTTGCAACAGGCCATGGGCGCAGCGGCACGGGTACAGGCGGTGCCAGTGGATCAGACAGCACAAGCACAACCCGCCCAACAGACCCAGCTTCCGCCACTGGACCGCCTGCTGCCGCTGCTGGCCAGCCTGGCCACCCCACCGGGGGTAGAGCCGTTGCCCGGCGCCGACTTCAAGGCCAGCCTGATTACCCTGCTGATCACCCTGCAACAGCATCTGCCACCAGACGCCAGCAGAGCGCTGAACCTGCCACCGAGCCCCTGGCAGCAGGCACTGCAGGTCAAACCCGGCCTGTTCCCCCTGCCCTCCCGGGCGGTACAGGCATTCAACGACGCCCCCGATCTGGGCAGCCTGCTGCGCCTGACCGCGGCACTGCTGTCGCGCATACAGCACCATCAGTTCCAGAGCATGGGCCAGACCCAGACCTTTACAGACGGCAGCACCCAGACCGTCTGGCAACTGGACCTGCCACTGCGCGATGCCCAGCAATTCACTCAGGTACAGCTGCGCATTCAGCGTGATCAGGCCGCACCGGACAAACGCGAAGGGGAACCCGCGCCGCAGTGGGAGATTCGCCTGGCCTTCAACCTGGATCACCTCGGCCCGCTGCAGGCGGTGGCGCGCCTGTACAGGAGCCGGGTCAGCACTGAATTCTGGGCGGAGCAGCCGGATACCCTGCGACTGGTCAATCAGGAACTGGGCCAGCTGCGCGACCGTCTGCTGACCAGAGGCTTGGATGTAGGCGAGCTGAGCTGCCACCGAGGCAGCCCACCGGAACCGCAACAGGCGGTACAGCAACGCTGGATTGACGAGGTAACCTGATGAGCAAACCCCGCGAAGCCATTGCCCTGCTCTACGAAGGCGGCCCCGAAGTCCCGACCATCACCGCCAAGGGCGAAGGGGAACTGGCCGACCAGATCATCCAGTTGGCACTGGACTATGAGGTACCCATCTACGAAAACGCCGACCTGGCCAGCCTGCTGACGCGGATGGAGCTCGGGGATCAGATTCCTGAAGCGCTGTATCGGACGATAGCGGAGATCATTGCGTTTGCCTGGCACCTGAAGGGGAAAGTGCCGGAGGGGTTTGTGCCGCCGGAGGGGGAAAAGGAAATAGGTTGAGGTGGTAGTGGCGTCGCAGCTCCCACCCAACATACCCACATCATCGTCATTGCGAGGAGCGTAGCGACGCGGCAATCCATTACTCGGAGTGACCGGCACCCACTGGATTGCCACGCCCTACGGGCTCGCAATGACGGTATTTGCTGCGCGATGGCGGGGCAGCACCCGCCCCGCCGTCTAACTCCTTACTTACTCAACTCCACCAACAGCGCATTCAACCGCCGCACATAGCTGGCCGGGTCCTGCAGTGCCTCACCCGCAGCCAACGCCGCCTGATCAAACAGGATCTGCGTCAAATCAGCAAAGCGGTCTTCGTCCTGCTCCTGATCCAGCTTCTCCAGCAGCGGGTGGACCGGGTTGATCTCGAGGATCGGCTTGCTGTCCGGGGCTTTCTGGCCGGTGGCTTCGAGGATCTTGCGCATCTGCACGCCCATGCCATCCTCATTGATCACCAACACCGCCGGTGAATCGGTCAGACGGTGGGAGACCTTGACCTCGTCCACCTCGTCGCCGAGCACCTTCTTCACCCGCTCGACCAGATCGGCTTTGGCCTTGGCCACTTCTTCCTGAGCCTGCTTGTCCTCTTCGCCTTCCAGCTTGCCCAGGTCCAGGTCGCCACGGGCCACGTCGATGAACTGCTTGTCCTTGTACTCGCTCAGGTGGCTCATCAGCCATTCGTCGATGCGGTCGGTCAGCAGCAGCACTTCGATACCCTTCTTGCGGAAGATTTCCAGGTGCGGGCTGTTCTTGACCTGGTTGTAGCGCTCACCGGTGAGGTAGTAGATCTTGTCCTGACCTTCCTGCATACGCTCGATATAGGCGTCCAGGCTGACCACTTCACTGTCGTCATTCTGCGCGGTGGAGGCAAAGCGCAGCAGACCGGCGATCTTCTCGCGGTTGGAATAGTCCTCGGCGGGGCCTTCCTTCATCACGCTGCCGAAACCCTTCCAGAAAGTGGCGTACTTCTCCGGATCGTTTTTCGCCAGTTTCTCCAGCATATCGAGCACGCGCTTGGTCAGCGCGGACTTCATGCTGTCGATGGCCGGGTCCTTCTGCAGGATTTCCCGGGAGACGTTCAGCGACAGGTCGTTGGAGTCGACCACACCCTTGACGAAGCGCAGGTACAGCGGCAGGAACTGCTCGGCGTCATCCATAATGAACACCCGCTGCACATACAGTTTGAGACCACGCGGCGCTTCGCGCTGGTACAGGTCAAACGGCGCACGGCCGGGCACATACAGCAGACTGGTGTATTCCAGCTTGCCTTCGACCTTGTTGTGGCTCCAGCTCAGCGGATTTTCGAAGTCGTGGGAGACGTGCTTGTAGAACTCCTGGTATTCCTCTTCCTTCACCTCATTGCGCGGGCGGGTCCACAGCGCGCTGGCGCGGTTGACGCTTTCCCACTCAACCTCGGCAGGCTTGTCCGCCTCCTCACCCATGTGCTGCTTCGGCAGCTCGATCGGCAGGGAGATATGGTCGGAGTACTTCTTGATCACGTTACGCAGACGCCAGCCGTCAGCAAACTCTTTCTCGTCGGCCTTCAGGTGCAGCACGATACGGGTACCGCGCTCGGGCTTGTCGATGTTCTCGATGGTGAAGTCACCCTCACCCGCCGACTCCCAGCGCACCCCTTCATTGGCGCCCAGACCGGCGCGGCGGGTAAACACCTCAACCTTGTCGGCAACGATAAAGGCACTGTAGAAACCGACACCGAACTGGCCGATCAGCTGCGCGTCCTTCTTCTGGTCACCGGTCAGCTGCTGCATGAAGCTGGCGGTACCGGACTTGGCAATGGTACCCAGGTGACTGATGACCTCGTCACGGGACATGCCGATGCCGTTGTCTTCGATGGTCAGGGTATTGGCAGCTTCATCGGAGCTGATGCGGATACGCAGATTGGGATCGCTCTCCAGCAGTTCAGGCTTGGCGATGGCTTCGAAACGCAGCTTGTCCGAGGCATCCGAGGCGTTGGAAATCAACTCGCGGAGAAAGATCTCCTTGTTCGAGTACATCGAGTGGATCATCAGGTGCAGCAGTTGCTTCACTTCAGTCTGAAATCCGAGCGTTTCCTTCTGGGCTTCCACGGTCATGTTGCAGTATCTCCATGTTTCACAAAGACAGTTGCCCAGCAGTAGCGGGCAGATGCTTGTGTTGATGGGGATGGTGAGCGGGAATTTCAAGGGCCCGTGCGAGCGACCCCTTCCGGGGTAGCTGCACTCGTTGCAGGAACGCGAAGGAGTGTCGAGCTCCCGCTCGACACAGGGCTTGCCCGGCAAGCCCGTGCCGGGATGGAACCCGGCACTCCGATAATCAGCGCCGGGACCGCTCCTCGATCAAGCGCACATCCAGCGGATGGAAGTGCAGCTCCACCTGATTGGCCCCCTGGGGCAGCGAGAGAACCAGACGCTTTTCCGGACTGAGGCGCTTGAAAGTGCCCTGATGCATACGGCCACTCCAGGTGGTCAGGCGGATACTGGCATTGGTGAACAGCTCAGGCTCGTCCATGATCGCCAGCAGGCTCAACTCCTGCCAACTGGATATGGCTGCCGGAGCAGTCGGTTGTGTCGAATCAACCCTGGTTGCGGCTTGCCTGGCCTGCAATACCAGGCGCTCGCTCTGCTCCCGCTCGCGCATCCACTCCGGCGCGGTGGCCAGGTGAATACCCCCGGTCAGCCAGGTGCTGTGAATACTCGGCAGGTGCAGATGAATGCGCCCTTCCACCCGGTTGCCAGGAGTGCGGGCGAAGTCGAGGCTGAGGCTGTAGTCGCCGGTCACCCGGCGCAGGCCGGGCTCGGACAGGGCGCCGGTGTGCCATTGCAGGATCAGCTCCGGCCAGGCACCTTCATCGTCCGGCAGTCGCTCTACCGAGGACGCCAGCAGCTCTCTGGCGTTGCCGAAGCGGATGGTGAGGGAGCGACGCACACGGTCCTCGACGCCTTCTTCGAAGATCAGGTCATCCCCGCGCCAGAGGATGCGGTTGGGGTTGAAGGGCTGCCCCATGATGGTGCCGCGCAGGTCATCCGCTGCGGTGGTCTCCATCAGCCAGCGCCCGGCCAGCAGTTGCTGCAGGCGGTCAGGATGCTGGTAGTGCAGCCAGACCGCACCGCTGATGATCCCGGTCAGACCGAGCAACATGAGCAGGCGCGGCCACAGGGCATAACCCAGGCCACGCAGCAGCAGAGTAAGGGGGCCAAGCAGCAGGGCCAGAAGCATCCGGCTGACCGAACGGCGCATGGTGCTGGCGACCAGCCACAACCAGCCAACGATCAGTAACGCGATACCACCGATGATCAACAAGGCTTCCATGTCCGACTATCTCCCTGCCTGCGGCGGTCGATGCTTCAGTCCAGTTTGAAATGCGCCCGCGCGGTGGCGACCGGCTCTTCGGAGCGGGTTTGCCAGGCGGTTATCGCTACGTTACCCACTCGGCGGCCCTGACGCCATACCTGACAGGTAGCATAGGTATCCCGGGACAGCCCTGCACGCAGATAATCCACTGAAAAGTCGATGATTTTCGGGAAGGTCGGACTGTTCATGCTGAGCATCAGCTGGAGCATGGCCCCCAGCTCCATGAAGCCCGCCAGCACACCGCCATGCAACGCAGGCAGCATCGGGTTGCCGATATTGTCCTTGCTGGGTGGCAGGTGAAAGATCATTTCCTCGCCGTGGCGAAGCACCTTGATACCGATCAGCCGGGCATAGGGAATGCGATCGATCAGCTCATCGTAATCGCCAGTCTGGTGGGCCTGATAGACCAGTTGCTCGATCTCGCTCATGCCTTGCTCCCGAATTTGAACAGTTGCGAACCATCCGGTGCCGGCCCCATGCGCATGAAGGTGCCGACCACATGGGCCAGCGGTACATTGCGGTCATCCTGATAAGCAATGCCCCGGGTGAAGATCACCGTAGGGGTGACCCGGTAGCATTCGGCAAAGCCATAGATGGGCTTACCGGGCTCGGCGGGATGCATGTAGTCGATACGCAGATCCAGTGTCGGGCAGATTTCAAACTCCGGCAGATAGCACACGGTGGAGATGCCGCAACAGGTATCCATCAAGGTGGTAATGGCTCCGCCATGCACGACGCCGGTCATCGGGTTACCGACAATGAGTTCACTGTAGGGCAGTTTGATGGTCAGTCCGTTCTCGTCGGCCTGCTCCACTATCATGCCCAGTACCTGGCAATGACGCAGCACGGAGAGAAAGGCCTGTGCGCGTTGTTCAATATTCATGGGGAACCCATCGAGGAAAAGCGCCGATTTTAACAGACCTGACAAATTCTACTAACTGTGGAACTCATTACATTTATATGGGACTAACCAAACGGTGAATCATCATTTGGAGAATGAGATGAAAAAACTCTGTGCAACCGCCATTCTGATGGCCAGTCTGGGTCTGCTGGCTGCCTGTCAGGACAGCCCGGAAGACAAAATGGAATCGGCCCGCGAATCCATGTCCGATGCAGCGGATAATGTTCGTGATGCGGTGGAAGATACCGGCGACGCTATCGAACAGCGTACCGATGAAGCCTTCAATAACGAGCCGACCGCCAGCGAGCGCGTTCAGGAAAATCTGGATGCCGCAGGTGATCGTATCGGTGAAGCCTATGATGATTCCAAGGATTATCTGCAGGAAAAAGGCGAACAGGCCCGCGACGCTGCCGCCGATGCCCGAGCCGACCTCGAAGAGCGCATGAACCGCGAGTAAGCTCGACACACTGCTGTTCTGCTGTACCCACGACAACACCGGCCGCATCTGCGGCCGGTGTTGTTTCTGCCTTTCGCCGCGAGGACGCGGTCTACTGCTCCGGCGTCGG
Source organism: Gammaproteobacteria bacterium (assembly GCA_012735335.1). Lineage (GTDB taxonomy): Bacteria > Pseudomonadota > Gammaproteobacteria > Pseudomonadales > Pseudomonadaceae > Halopseudomonas. Next base: position 3,199 of record JAAYHO010000100.1, on the reverse strand, counting down.
CGGCTCCGGGAACTGCGCCGGGGTAGCCATCAGCACTTCCAGTACAGAAGACTTGAACTCCCTGTGGTACAGCACCCAGACCACGCCGGTAGTGATGCCGATGAAAACCCAGGGATTGATGAACCAACTGAGCATACCCAAGGCAAAGTAGTATGAGCGCAGCCCCAGGTTGAACGAATGTGCTGCCATGGACAACACCTTGGCCGCGCGACTGGCGAAGGCCTTGCGCTCCACTTCACTGACATGCTTTTCACCCACCAAGGGTGCGGAGCCGAACAGCACCGAGGCGAAGTTGTACTGACGCATGGCCCAGGAAAAGGTAAAGAAGGCATAGACGAAGATGCCGAGCATGATCAGCAGCTTGACCTCGGAAATCTCCCGGCTGACCGACGCCACAAACGGCAGGTCCTGCAACAGCTTCTGCGCCTGGTCGGTGGCCCCCATCACGGCAATCAGACCAGCCAGAATCAACAGTGTGCTGGAAGCAAAGAATGAGGTATTGCGCTCCAGATTGCTGATCAGGCTGGCATCGGCAATACGCTGCTCCCGCAACAGCAGTCGCCCCATCCAGTCCTTGCGATACAGGTACATCACGCTGGCCAGACAAGGCGTATCCCGACCCCGGTGCCAGGCATACCGGGTGTAACCCACCCAGCAGATCATGAACCAGGCGAACGCGACCGTGTTCAGCCAGAGTGATTCAGCATTCAGGAGATTGTTCATTTCATTCCTTCAATGGATCAGGCATGCCGCAGCCTGCCGTGGCGGGCGTATTCCACTACCAGGGCGATCAGCAGCATGATGACCGCTGGCAGTAACCAGCCCAACCCCTGGGAGGCAAATGGCAGGGAATTGAGCAAGGGCGTGTCCTTGGCCATGAAACCGGCTGTTTTCAGCCCGTCGATCACCCCGAATACCAGCGCCACCAGCATCACCGGACGCATGATGTTCTGCGGACGCGCCAGGCTGCGGGAGAACAGCCCCAGCAGTACCAGCACAATGGCCAGCGGATAGAGGCCGACCAGCACCGGGATGGAGATGCGGATCAGGCTGTCCAGCCCCTGGTTGGACACCGCCATGCAGAAGATGGTGAACACCCAGACCACCTGATTGTAGGTCACCGGGAACTCACGGCTGAAGAAGGCACCACAGGCAGAGATCAACCCTACTGCCGTAGTCAGGCAGGCCAGCGTGATCACCACCGCCAGCAGGAAGCTGCCCGCCGCACCGAACCGATATTGCACGAAGGCCGCCAGAATCTGACCGCCGTTGGCGCCCTCCTCGACCAGCGAGCTGCTGGTGGCGCCCAGCCGGAACAGGGCCAGATACACCAGCGCCAGGCCCAGGGCCGCAATGATAGCGGCGAAGATGGTATACCGGGTGACAATGTGGGTTTCCTGCACCTGGCGGTCCCGGATGGCACGGGTAATCACCACACCGAACACCAGAGCGCCCAGCGCGTCCATGGTCAGGTAGCCCTGCAGGATGCCTTCGATGACCGGCGCATCACGATAGGTCGGGGTCGCAAGCGCCGGTTCACCTGCCGGGAAGAACACCGCGGAGATGCCCAGCACCGCCAGCGACAGCAGCAGCACCGGGGTGATGATCTTGCCGATATTGTCGATCAGCCGCCCCGGCTTGAGTGCCAGTGCCAGCACTATGGCGAAGTAGATCAGCGAGTAACCCAGCAGCGCCTGCCAGCTGTCTCCCACCAGGCTGACGATGCCGATCTCGTAGGATACGGTGGCGGTGCGGGGTGTAGCGAACAGCGGGCCGATGGCCAGGTACACCAGGATGGCGAGGATCAGGCCGGGCAACCTGCCCAGCGGCGCAGTGAGTTCCTGAATACCGCCGCCGACACGGGCCAGCGCCACCAGCGTCAGCAATGGCAGTCCCACAGCAGTCAACAGAAAACCCATCGCTGTGGGCCAGAGGTTTTCACCGGCCTGCAGTCCGGCACTGGGTGGAAAGATGATGTTCCCGGCGCCCAGAAACAGGGCAAAGGTCATGAAACCAAGGGCCAGAATATTGGCTGGCGAGAATGTCTTCATTGATTATCTTCAGTCTGGAACTGTCCGGTAGAGACAGTAATGGCGGCATTATAAACAAGCATGCAGGCAAAAGGGCGTTTTGGGGAGCCCTCCCCTGCTTCCCTGCAGCGCCCTCCCGCACTGGAGGCAGCCCGCCGGAAAAACACAAAACCCCGCCTGGGCGGGGTTTTGTGGCACATCAGGCAACTATTACTTCATTGCCCAACCGGTCAGTTCCGACAGTGCCTTGCCGATGTCGGCCAGGGAACGGACGGTCTTGACGCCGGCGTCTTCCAGTGCAGCGAACTTCTCGTCGGCGGTGCCTTTACCACCGGAAATGATCGCACCGGCGTGGCCCATGCGCTTGCCTTCAGGAGCGGTAACACCGGCGATGTAGGACACAACCGGCTTGGTCACATTGGCCTTGATGTAGGCAGCAGCCTCTTCTTCCGCGCTGCCGCCGATCTCGCCGATCATGACGATGGCTTCGGTCTGCGGATCATTCTGGAACAGCTCCAGGATGTCGATGAAGCTGGAACCAGGGATCGGGTCACCGCCGATACCAACACAGGTGGACTGACCAAAACCGGCGTCAGTGGTCTGCTTGACCGCTTCATAGGTCAGAGTACCGGAGCGGGAGATGATGCCCACTTTACCGGGCAGGTGGATGTGACCGGGCTGAATGCCGATCTTGCACTCGCCGGGGGTGATCACGCCCGGGCAGTTCGGCCCGATCAGGCGTACGCCCAGCTCGTCACATTTGACCTTGCACTCCAGCATGTCGAGGGTAGGAATACCTTCGGTGATGCACACGATCAGCTTGATGCCGGCATTGGCGGCTTCCAGGATGGAGTCCTTGCAGAACGGAGCCGGAACGTAGATCACGGACGCATCGGCACCAGTGGCTGCAACCGCTTCTTCAACAGTGTTGAAGACCGGCAGGCCCAGGTGCTCGGTGCCGCCCTTGCCCGGAGTTACACCACCAACCATCTTGGTGCCGTAGGCGATGGCCTGTTCGGTGTGGAAGGAACCCTGAGAACCAGTGATGCCCTGGCAGATTACCTTGGTGTTCTTGTCGATCAGGATGCTCATTACTTGCCCTCCGCCGCTTTGACGACCTGTACTGCAGCGTCGGTCAGACTGGTTGCTGCGATGATGTTCAGACCACT
>JAAYHO010000099.1 GCA_012735335.1 Gammaproteobacteria bacterium | reverse complement strand
GGCAGGAAGCGGGTTTCCAGCTCGCCTCGGGTTACCCGGCTGACCGGCGTGCCGACGTTCAGCGCCGCGTGCACCTGCCCCGCCGGGTCACGCAGGGGCACGGCCAGTGAACGCAGGCCCAGCTCCAGCTCCTGATCACTGATCACCCAGCCCCGCTCACGGATCTGTGCGATGGTCTCGCGCAATGCTTCGGGGGTGCGCAGGGTGCGGCTGGTGCGTGGTTGCAGGTCGGCGTACTCGAGGTACTCCTCCAGCGCGGCGTCATCCAGCGCCGCCAGCAGTATCTGGCCCATGGACGTACAGTAGGCAGGCAAACGGCTGCCTATGCTCAGGTCGATGGAGACCAGCCGCAGGGGAATCGAGGAGCGGGCCACATAGAGAATCTCGTCCCCTTCCAGGGTGGCCATGGAGCAGGCTTCACTCAGGCGATCACTGAGCCGGTCGAGAATCGGTTGGGCGGTGACTGCCAGCGACGTGGAGGACAGGTAGGCATGCCCCAGGGTCAGCACCTTGGGCAGCAGCGAAAAGGTTCGCCCATCGGTGGTGACATAGCCCAGCTTCATCAACGTCAGCAGACAACGTCGCACCGACGCCCGGGGAATCTCGGTACGGTGGCTGATCTGGGCGATGGTCAGATGCCGCTTGCGCTCCTGGAAGGCATGAATCACCGCCAGGCCGCGGGCCAGCGAGGTCATGAAATCCGGATCACCGGTCAACGCATCGATACGCTTGGCAGGCGAGGCAATGATCGGTGGGGCGTTATGCACAGGTGGTTGATTGGCCATGTCAGTGTTTCAAAGCAGTGAGCAGCCACGGGCTGGATCACTCAGGTTTTCGGCAGCAATGCTCAGCACCTGGTTGGTCCCATTGCGCATTTCGCGCAAATAGATGTTCTGGACCGGATTATGCGCCGGCGAAAAGCGCCATGTGCCTCTCGGGCTGTCGATGGTTTCTTCCTCCATGGCGGCGAACCATTGCTCACTGTTCTCGGTGTTGCCAGCCACCTTGCTCAGTGACTGGGCCAGCAGCAACCCTGCATCGTACCCCTGCACGGCATAGATATTCGCCGCTTGGCCGAATTTCTGCTGGTAGGCACTGCGGAAACGGCTGTTCTGAGGTGTATCCAGACTGTCGGCATAGTGCAGCGTTGTCAATATGCCGTCTGCCGCCTCGCCCGGCTCCTCCAGACCCTCGGTAATGAAGCCCGGTCCGATCAGCGGGATCTTGCCCTGCAGTCCGGCGGCGGCATAGTCACGAACAAAACTGCTCGCACCGCTTCCGGCAAAGAACACGAACACCGCATCGGGCTTCAACTCAGCGACCTCGGCCAGTGCCGCATCGAAGTCCAGTTCCGGAAAGGGAATATAGATTTCCTTGCTGACCCGGCCACCAGCATTGTGCAGGCCTTCCTTGAAGCCGGCGACGGACTCGACCCCGAAGCCGTAGCGCCAGGCGATGGTGACCACGTTCCGGTAGCCGCGCTCGGCCGCTACCTGCCCCATCGGCCAGGCGATCTGCCAGGAGCTGAACGAGGTACGGAAAACGTTCGGCGCACAGCGTTGCCCGGTGGCCGCATTGAATCCTGCATTGGTGATGATCAGCGGTACGTGACTATCGCGCACAGCCCGTACGGCCATGATGCCGACATCCGAGTGCACCGGCCCCACCACCACATCAACGCCGTTATTGCCAATCAGCCGACGCATCGTGCGCAGGGTCTCGCCAACCGAGCCCCCGTCGACCGACACCAGCTCCACCGGACGACCACCGAAGTGGCCGTTGTTCTGTTCGACGGCCAGGCTGACACCATTGGTGATGGCTTCGCCCAATGCCGCATAGGCCCCGGTCCGGGGCAGCAACATCCCGATCTTGAGCGGCTCGACCGCTACAGCACCCCCGCCCCAAAAGCTACCCAGCAGCATGGCCAGCACAGCCATAGAGCGAAATGCCTTCTTATTACTATCCATATATGACGCCGATCCTTTATCAGTCCTGTTCGAGGGTATTACGTGCGCCCACCCCGCTGCGGGTGGGCACCCTCTACTCAGAGAAGCGTCCAGGTGTAGTTGAAGATCAACCGATTCTCGTCGATGTCGGTTCGGTAGTTGGAGCGGGCAGTAACGTTACGTACGCGGATATTCAGGTTCTTCAGCGCGCCGCTCTGCACCGTGTAGCCGATATCCAGATCCCGTTCCCATTCCTCGCCCTCGAAGCCCATACCGGTATCCACGTTATCACCCCGGATATAACGCACCGTGGTCACCAGCCCCGGTACACCCAGCGCAGCGAAGTTGTAGTCGTGGCGTACCTGCCAGGAGCGCTCGTCGGCCCCGGCAAATTCGTAGGTCGGCACCTCGTTGCCCAGCGGCGAGACGTTGTTGAATACCCTCGGGAAGGCATCATCGCCGAACATCGCCTGATAGCCGAGGTAGAAGGTATGGCCACCATGGCGGGCCGACAGCAGACTGTAGAGCGCCTGGTTGTCGATATCGCCGAGCAGGCGATCACCATCCTCCTCGGAATCGTAGAAACCGATATTGGCGCCCAGCACCCAGTCACCCACCGGCTCGCTGTGCTTGAGGTTGTAGTAACGCTGGTTGTAGATGTCTTCCAGCTGCGCGTACCACACCGCCACCGAGGTGCGCTGGTCATTGAAGGCATATTCGGCGGAGGCATAATTGAATCTGTCAGTCTCAGCATTGCCGCCCAGCTGCGGCAGGTGGCCGAGCTTGGCGCGCATCTTGTCGTCACCGGCCTCGTTGAGCAGGCTGCCCGAGCGGAACTGGCCCGCCTGCAGGGTCAGGCCGGTGACTTCCCGGGAGACGATACTGGCGCCCTGATAGGTCGGCGGCAGCAGGCGGATATCACTGAAGGTAAGCACCGGCAGGTTCGGCGTCTGCTCGCCGATCTTCAGCTCGGTTTCGGAGACCTTGAGCTTCAGCGCCGCACCCAGACGACCGAAGGTGTCCGGCGCCTTGCCATCGCTGTCAGCGGGTAGCAGACCGGTATTGATGCGTCCACCACCGCTGTCCAGCTTGATGCCCAGCTGACCGAGCAGATCCACCCCAACCCCGACAGTACCGGCGGTATAACCCGAGCTGGCCCGCAGGATGAAACCCTGCGCCCATTCCTCGGCCTTGGACTGCTGGTTAGGCCCGACGATGTCGGAGAAGTCCCGGCTGAAGTAGTAGTTACGTGCCTGCAGAGTAGCGGAGGCGCCTTCGATAAAGCCCTCATTGGCGCTGGCCAGATTCGGCAGCAGGGCGGCGGAACCCATGGCCAGGATCAGGGAACGGGGGATAAACAGTGTTTTCATGGCATTTCTCATTGTTGTTCTGGTTGTAATTGGTTTTATCGGGGTGCAACTTGCCTGACCACGGACTGTCAGCCCGTGGCGGCGCAAAAAACTTGAGAGTGAGATCAGTCAGCGGGCAGCCGACTCCTGTGGCTCGCTGGCCATCGGCGTGGCGGCAGCTCGGGCTGCCCTGCTCCGCGGACGGCGCATACGCAACAGCAGATGCGCAACGATGCCGAAGATCAGCCCCCAGAACGCCGCGGACAAACCGAGGAAGCTCATCCCCGAGGCGGTCACCAGGAAGGTGATCAACGCGGCCTCGCGGTCATCCGGCACTGCCATCGCCCCGGCCAGTGCGCCACCAATGGCTGCCAGCAGGGCCAACCCGGCCAGTGCGGCAATCAAGGCGGCGGGAAAGGCAGTGAAGATCGACACCAGGGTCGCACCGAACAGTCCCAGCAGCAGATAGAAAACCCCACCGGATACCCCGGCCACATAGCGCTTGGCGGGATTTTCGTGGGCTTCCTTGCCGGTGCAGATGGCTGCGGTAATCGCCGCCAGGGTCAGACCATGACAACCGAATGGTGCCAGCAACACCGACCACAGACCGCTCTGGGTGATCAGCGGGCTGGCCGGGGTGCTGTGGTAACCGGCAGCGCGCAATACCGCCACCCCTGGCAGAAACTGCCCGGTCAGCGCCACCATCACCAGCGGCAGGGCAATATTCAGGGTCGCCTGCCAGGTGAATTCGGGCGTGATCCACTGGGGTATCGCCAGCCCCACCACCAGTGCATCACTACGC
>JAAYHO010000001.1 GCA_012735335.1 Gammaproteobacteria bacterium | reverse complement strand
GCGCTCTGGGGCCGGCATCGCCGAACAGATTCATCAGCCCGTTCACCGCCAGGTCCACCCCGCCGGTCTTCTGCAGCGCCAAGGCAAAGGGCAGCATGCCGACAATCAGGATCAGGCTCGGCCAGTGGATCGACCTGTACGCCGAATCCATGGTGATGCACTTGAAGGCGCCCATCAGCAGACAGCCGATCAGCGCTGCCATCAGGTTGGATACCACGCCCGACACCATCAGCGCGATCATCACCCCCAGACTGAACAGGGCGTAGGGTGCCTTGCGCGCGGCGGGTACCACCTCTTTGATCTCGGTAGGCAGGCTGAGCAGCACGAAGTCCCGGTTCAGCAGGTGCAGCCGGTCGATATCCTTCCAGCTGCCCGCCACCAGCAGGGTGTCGCCCGACTTGAGCTTTTCATCCACCAGCAGGCCGGGCAACGCCTTGCCGTTGCGCCGCAGACCGACCACGTTCAACCGGTAGCGACTGCGAAACGCCAGTTGCTGAATGGTCTTGCCGGGCAGGGTCGACTCCGGCGGCAGGGCCACCTCGGCCAGCCCCAGCTGGTGGGCATGGGTACTGTAATAGGAGGTTTCCAGTGGCAGTTTGCTGACACCTATCTCCTGATAGGCACCGAGCAGGGCGATGACCGGACTGGCCAGATCCACCAGCAGGATATCTCCGGGCTGGGGCACGGAATTGCCGGTGGCCACCTGCAGGATATTGCGGAAACGGCGCTGGCGCTCGATGGCAATCACGTTGATGCCGTACTCGCTGCGCAGCTCCAGCTCGTTGAGCGGGCGGCCTATCAGCGGCGAGTTGTCATTCAGTCGCAGGCGTCGCTCCCGATCGGTCAGCAGGTACAGGGCGGCCAGATCCTGCATGGTCTGGCGCTCCGGTTCTTCCTGCCCGGTCTTGCGGCTGCCCAGCCAGCGCCGGGCAAACAGCATATAGCCGATGCCGCAGAATAGGATGACCAGGCCGATGAGGGTAAAGCTGAAGAAGTGAAAGCCATCCAGGCCCTGGCGGATCAGCTCGCTGCTGACCACCAGGTTGGGCGGCGTGGCGACCAGCGTCAGCATGCCGCTGATCAGCCCGGCAAAGCTCAGTGGCATCATCAATCGCGCGGCGGGAATATTCATCCGCACCGCTACGCTCATCACCACCGGAATGAAGATCGCCACCACTCCGGTGGAACTCATCACCGAGCCCAGTCCGGCCACGGTGAGCATCAACAGCACTATCAGCCGTGTCTCGCTGCTGCCGGCCTGATGAGCCATCCAGTCGCCGAGCTTGTAGGCGATACCGGTGCGCACCAGCCCGTCACCGATCACGAACAGCGCCGCGATCAGCAGCACGCTGGGGTCACTGAACCCGGCCACCGCCTCCTCGATGCTGAGTACGCCGGTCAGCGGCAGCGCGACAATCACCAGCAGCGCCACCACATCCATGCGCGGCTTGTTGCGGATGAACAACAGCATGCTGCCCAGCAGCAGCGCCAATACCATGATCAGTTCGGTACTCATGAATCCCTGTCCACAGATAACGACAAATTCTGCAAGAGTACACGATAGAGGCCCCCCACCGTCATTGCGGGGAGCGTAGCGCAGGAGCCTCGGAGTTTGCGGCCCGCGCTGGATTGCCGCGCTGCGCTCGCAATGACGTTGAGGGAAGAGCCAGCTCCGAGCAACGCTGCTCAGCCTTCCGTCATTGCGAGGAGCGTAGCGACGTGGCAATCCATGGGCTTCGGCTACACTTATCAGGTAGCCCACAGCAGTTTGCGGAGGCGTCGATGATTACCTGTGACCAGTCCGACTATCTGGAAATCGCCTGCCTGTACCGTATCCCCATCGCCCTGAACTGGGCGGATGGCCGTCGGGTCGAGGGCAAGCCATTGGATACCGGCTATAACGAGCACCGTGAGGAATGTCTGCTGATGGAGATCGGTGGGAATCAGGAGTGGGTGGTGTTGACGGGAGCCACAGAAATGCTGGCGCTGGTCGACAACAACCATTTCTCACGGGTCTGTTTTGGCGCGGCCTGCACACTCACTCCGCCCACTCCGGATCGCCGGTAAACACCACGGTCAGCCAGCGGTCCGGTCCCTTGTCGCCGATCAGTTCGCCCACTTCATCGCGCATGGCGTCCCATTCGGCAATGGTCCGTGCCGGGGCGTCGGCGGGGACGATGAAGTAGATCTCGATCTCCCGGCAGCGGCCCATGCGGGCGACGTAGGCGCGATAGGAGACCAGCCCGTGCTTCTCCTTGAAGGCTTTGGCGACGGTATCCACGTGCTCCTTGAGATCCGGAGGGGTGACCAGGAAGATATCCGCCAGTGCCTGGCGGATGGTGGAGATCGGCAGGGGAATGATGAACAGACAGACAGCGGCGAGGATCACCGGGTCGATGTAGGGTGAGATCCATTCCAGGGTGGTGCCCTGCACCAGAAAGCCGACCACAAAGGCGATCAACAGGGCGGCGGTGATGGCTCCAGCCATGATCCAGCCCTTGATATCCAGCGCCACAAAGTCGGACTGGATGCTGCGGTTGGCCCGGTGTTCGGCGCTAGCCATGGCTATACAGACCAGCAGAGTGACGGCGGTATACAGAATGGCCCAGCCGAACTCCATATCGCGCCCGCCTTCCAGCAGGCTGCCGACGGCATTGAACAGCGCATAGGTAGCAACACTGACCAGCAGCGTGCCGTTGAGGCACAGCACCATGGGCTCCAGGTGCCAGAGCCCCATCGAGAAGCGCTCCTGCAGCTTCTTCGACACCGGCTTGATGGCCGCTGCGGCAGCAATCAGCCGGGCGACCACCAGTGACAGCAGGCTCATGCAGGCATCGACCAGCGAGTAGACCCCATCAAAGACGATGGAGAAGGAGCCGGACAGGATGCCGAAGGTGATGCCGAACAGGGAGAAGAACACCGTTGCGGCGATCGACGTGCGCAGCACGCCGGATTCGTCCGACAGGTTGAACAGCCTGGTTACTCGGTTCATTTCCCGGATTGCACCCTCAGCTCAACAGCAAGGCATCATCGGCCAGCTTTTCGCCGCGTACCTTCTCGAACATCTGCAGCAGGTCCGGCACATCCAGCCCCTTGCGCTCATCACCGGCCACATCCAGCACCACCTTGCCCTGGTGCAGCATCACCGTGCGGTCGCCGACATCCAGCGCCTGACGCATGCTGTGGGTGACCATCATGGTGGTGAGCTTTTTTTCCTCGACGATACGCGCGGTCAATTGCAGAACGAAGTCAGCGGTGCGCGGATCAAGGGCGGCGGTATGTTCGTCCAGCAGCAGAATGCGTGACGGCTGCAGCGCCGCCATCAGCAGACTGACCGCCTGACGCTGACCACCGGAGAGCAGGCCGATACGGTCGGTCAGGCGGTTTTCCAGACCCAGTCCGAGAGTAGCGAGCTGTTCGCGGAACCCGTCGCGCATCTCCCGTTGCACCGCCTTGCGCAGGCCACGCTTGCCACCGCGCTGCTGGGCCAGGGCGAGGTTTTCCTCGATGGTCAGGTCTTCACAGGTACCTGCCATGGGGTCCTGAAATACCCGGGCTACGCGATCAGCGCGGCTCCACACCGGCAGGCGGGTGACGTCGTCGCCATCAATCAGGATCTTGCCGCTGTCCACTGACAGGTCACCGGACACCGCATTGAGAAAGGTCGACTTACCCGCACCGTTGGAGCCGATCACGGTCACAAACTGCCCGGTGGGGATATCCAGCGACATGCCCCGCAGCGCCCGGGTTTCAATCGGGGTGCCGGGGTTGAAGGTGATTTTCAGGTTCTGGGCGCTGAGCATCAGTTGTGCCTCCTGCGGGACAGACGTTGCTTGATCAGCGGAATGACCAGCGCGATAACCACCAGCACCGCAGTAATCAGGTTCAGGTCCTGGGCCTGCAGACCAATGAAGTCACTGTTCAGGGCCAGCGCAATGAAGAAACGGTAGATCACCGCACCGATCACCACCGCCAGCGTCAGGTAGAAGATACGCCGCGCCGGCAGGATGCTCTCACCGATGATCACCGCTGCCAGACCGATAACGATGGTGCCGATGCCCATGGAGATATCCGCACCGCCCTGGGTCTGCACGAACAGCGCGCCGGCCAGGCCGACCAGAGCGTTGGAGATGGCCATGCCGAGGATCACCATGGCACCGGTATTCACGCCCTGGGCGCGGCTCATGCGCGGGTTGGAGCCGGTGGCGCGGATCGCCAGCCCCTGACGGGTGGCGAAATAGGCGTCCAGCAGCAGCTTGGCGAGGATCACGATGACCAGCAGAATCAGCGGCCGCGCGATGTAATCGGACAACCACTGGGGCTGCAGGATGCTGAACATGGTCGGTTCCATGATCAGCGGAATATTGGGCCGACCCATGATGCGCAGGTTGATCGAATACAGCGCAATCATCATCAGGATACTGGCCAGCAGATCCATGATCTTCAGGTGCACGTTGAGCACCGCGGTGACCATACCGGCCAGCGCACCGGCGAGGGTGGCAATCAGCGTGGCCAGGAAGGGGTCCATGCCGTTGGCAATCAGCACCGCACAGACCGCGCCACCCAGCGGGAAGCTGCCGTCCACGGTCAGATCGGGGAAACGCAACAGACGAAACGAGATGAACACACCCAGCGCTACCAGACCGAAGATCAGGCCGACTTCAAGAGCGCCAAACAGGGAAAACAATGACATGGGATGTTAAGCCTTTGGTGAGCAGTTGCGCCGGTGCGGGGCACCGGCGCAATTTGGATCAGTCGATGATCTCGGCAGCGGAATCGAGCAGCTCCTGGGTCAGGGTGACACCCTGGGCCGCAGCAGCGGAGCGGTTGACGTACAGGCTCAGCTCACCGGTTTTCTGCGGTGCAATGCTGCCGGGGGCTTCACCTTCCAGTACCCGTACCGCCAGTTGGCCGGCCTGCACACCGTGGCCGTAGTAGTCGATGCCCAGTGCAGCGATGGCACCGCGCTTGACGCTGTCGGTGTCGGAGGCGATCAGCGGGGTCTTGGTATCGGTACCGACCTTGACCAGCGATTCATAGGCAGACACCACGTTGTTGTCGGTGTTGGTATAGATCACGTCGACCTTGCCGACCAGGCTGCGGGCAGCGGCGCCCATGTCCACGGTACGCGGCGCGGCAGCCTCGACCAGGGTCATGCCCATTTCCGGCAGCAGCTCGCGCAGGCGCTCGACCACCACCACCGAGTTGGCTTCACCGGGGTTGTAGACCATGCCCACGCGCTTGGCTTCGGGCAGTACACGCTTGATCAGCTCCATCTGGCGGTCCAGCTCCAGCTCGTCGGATACACCGGTGACGTTGCTGCCGGAGGCCTCCCAGTCGCGTACCAATTGAGCGGCTACCGGATCAGTCACCGCAGCAAACACCACAGGCACCGACTTGGTGCTGGCGACCACGGCCTGGGCCGAAGGGGTGGCGATGGCGACGATCACATCGGGCTTGTCACCCACGAACTTGCGGGCGATCTGGCCAGCGGTGGCAGTGTTGCCCTGGGCAGTCTGGTACTGCCACTTGAGGTTGTCGCCAACGGTGTAGCCGGCTTCTTCCAGCGCCGCGCGCACGCCGTCACGTACCGAGTCCAGTGCCGGGTGCTCGACGATGGCGGTAGCCGCCACCGATTTGGTCTCGGCCATAACACCGGAGAAAGGGCTCGCCAATGCCACAGCCAGAGCGCCCAGGGACAACCATTTATTGATGGGTGACTTCATGTTCTTTCCTTGTGGGCCGGCAGAAGGCCCTGTTCTGGTTATTGTTTCCGTGTCACGGATTGCCGGGGCGCATTATCCCGCAGCCTTTAAAGATTGGCGATATGCGCCCGCTGTTCGCTCAGCTGGGCCAGGGCCTTTTCCGCCTCGGCCAGCTTCGCACGCTCCTTGTCGATCACCGCAGCCGGAGCCTTGGCGACAAAACCTTCGTTGCCGAGTTTACCGCCAATACGCTTGACCTCGCCCTGCAGACGACCGATTTCCTTGTCCAGACGGGCCAGCTCCGCATCCTTGTCGATCAGCCCGGCCATGGGCACCAGTACTTCCAGCTCGCCGACCAGCGCGGTAGCCGCCAGCGGAGCTTCGTCCGAGTCGGACAATACTGTGATCGATTCCAGTTTGGCCAGCTTCTTCAGGAAGGCTTCGTTATCCTGCAGGCGACGTTGATCCTCTGCATTGACCTTGCGCAGTAATACCTCCAGTGCCTTGCCCGGGGCGATATTCATCTCGCCACGGATATTACGCACGCCGAGGATCAGACCTTTCAGCCATTCGATATCACCTTCGGCTTCGGCATCAATACGGTCATCCGCCGCCACCGGCCAGGGCTGCAGCATGATGGTCTCGCCAGCTTTGCCGGCCATCGGCGCGATGCGCTGCCAGATCTCTTCGGTAATGAAGGGCATGAACGGGTGAGCCAGACGCAGGGCGGTTTCCAGCACCCGCACCAGCGTGCGGCGAGTACCGCGCTGGCGCTCGGCCGGAGCGTTCTCGTCCCACAGCACCGGCTTGGACAGCTCCAGATACCAGTCGCAGTACTGGTTCCAGATGAACTCGTACAGCGCAGTCGCGGCCATATCAAAACGGAACTGATCCAGATGACGGGTCACCTCCGCCTCGGTGCGCTGCAGCTGGGAGATGATCCAGCGGTCGGCCAGGGTCAGCTCGACTGGCTCGCCATTCACGCCGGTATCCTTGTCCTCGCACTGCATCATCACATAGCGCGCGGCGTTCCAGATCTTGTTGCAGAAGTTGCGGTAACCCTCGACCCGGCCCATATCGAACTTGATATCCCGCCCAGTGGAGGCCAGCGACAGGTTGGTAAAGCGCAGCGCGTCAGTACCGTAGGCGGCGATGCCCTCGGGGAACTCGGCGCGGGTCTGCTTCTCGATCTTGGCGGCCAATTGCGGCTGCATCATGCCGCTGGTGCGTTTCTGCACCAGAGACTCCAGATCGATACCGTCAACGATATCCAGCGGGTCGAGCACGTTGCCCTTGGACTTGGACATCTTGTGGCCCTGACCATCACGCACCAGACCGTGCACATAGACGGTCTTGAACGGAATCTGCGCACTGCCATCGCCATGCTTCATCAGGTGCATGGTCATCATGATCATGCGCGCCACCCAGAAGAAGATGATGTCGAAACCGGTTACCAGCACATCGGTGGGGTGGAAGGTCTTCAGCGCCTCGGTCTGCTCCGGCCAACCCAGGGTGGAGAAGGTCCACAGGCCCGAGCTGAACCAGGTGTCCAGCACGTCCTCGTCCTGACGCAGAACGGCATCGCCCAGATTGTGCTTGGCGCGCACCTCGGCCTCATCACGGCCGACATAGACGTTACCCGCCTCGTCATACCACGCCGGAATCCGGTGACCCCACCACAGCTGGCGGGAAATACACCAGTCCTGGATGTCGCGCATCCAGGAGAAATACATGTTCTCGTACTGCTTGGGCACGAACTGGATGCGGCCG
>JAAYHO010000010.1 GCA_012735335.1 Gammaproteobacteria bacterium | reverse complement strand
GGCCGAGACGCTGAATCAATTCCTGGTAGCGCGTCAGGTCCTTACGCTTCAGGTAGTCCAGCAGCTTGCGACGCTGGTTAACCATGCGGATCAGACCGCGACGGGAGTGGTGATCCTTCTTGTTGTCCTTGAAGTGACCTTGCAGCTTGTTGATGTTGGCAGTCAACAGAGCTACCTGGACTTCAGGAGAACCGGTATCACCTTCACCACGTGCATACTCGGATACGATTGCAGCTTTTTCTTCAACGCTCAGTGCCATGACAGCTTTCCTCTGAGGTAACAGGCCGGGACTCTCATCCCGTGTTTTGAATCGAGGTATGACCGTGCCTGTTGACAGCCACCCTCGTTGCGACCCACTCGGGTCAACTTCACGACAGGCCCGACGGGGCCTGTCCAGAATTCAGCCATTGAAGCGCATCAGACGCTTGGGCGCTACCCGCGCGTCGTCGGTCATTTCACCGATACCGATGAACTGCCCGGTATGGTCCCGCAGGCGTACCATGCCAAACGCCGGACTGCCCGGAACCCGCACGGCCTGACCATGGGTAATGTAGTAGGCGGTCTGCTCGGTCAGCTCCACCACCGGCCAGTCCAGCAAGCCGCTGTCTGCCGGCAGCAGCAGCGAATCCAGTGCTGTGGCTCCGCCTTCGGCATGCAAGGCCTCCAGCTGCTCCAGCGTGACCGCCTGCCCCAGATCAAAGGGCCCGGCCTGGCTTCTGCGCAGTTCCGCCACGTGTGCACCGCAGCCCAGGGCCGCACCGATATCTTCCACCAGGGTACGGATATAGGTGCCCTTGCTGCAATGCACTTCCAGCCGCAGCCGATCACCCTGCAGACCCAGCAGCGTCAGTCGGCGTATGGTAACAGATCGCGGCTTGCGCTCCACTGTTTCCCCGGCCCTGGCCAGCTTGTACAGCGGCTGACCATCGTGCTTGAGTGCCGAGTACATCGGCGGGACCTGCTGGATGTCTCCGGTAAAGCGCGGCAGCACCGCCTCGACCTCGGCCAGGCTGACCTGGCAGGGCTTTACTTCCAGCACCTCGCCCTCGGCATCCCCGGTACTGGTGGTCATGCCCAGTCGCGCCTCGGTGATATAGGTCTTGTCCGCATCCAGCAGATACTGGGAGAACTTGGTCGCCTCACCCAGACACAGTGGCAGCACACCACTGGCCAGTGGGTCCAGGCTGCCGGTATGCCCGCCCTTGTTGGCGCTGAACAGCCAACGGACTTTCTGCAGGGCAGCATTGGAACTCATGCCCAGCGGCTTATCGAAAATCAGGATGCCGTCGATATCACGGCGCTTACTCTTGCTGCGTGGAGCCGACACCGTCAATCCTCATCATCCCTGGCATGCTGCCGGTCTTCGGCCACAGCACGTTCGATAAGCGAAGACAGATGCACACCGCGGCGCACGCTTTCGTCGTAATGGAAATGCAGCTGGGGAATGCTGCGCAGCTTCATGCTCCGCCCCAGCTGCACCCGCAGGAAGCCGGAGGCGTCCTTCAGGGCTGCCAGATTCTCGGCGATGGCCGCATCGCTGGCTTCGCCCATCAGGGTCACGAAGACCTTGGCGTGGGCCAGGTCGCGGCTGACTTCAGCGCCGGTAACGGTAATCATGCCGACGCGCGGATCGCGCACTTCGCGCTGGATCAGTAACGCCAGCTCGCGCTGCATCTGGTCTGCAACACGCTGGGTACGGCTATATTCTTTGGCCATGGGTCTGTACTCAAAATTCGCCGGAAAAGCTTCCTGCAGCTGAAAACACCAAAGCTGGAAGCCACCCGGGGGCGACTTCCAGCTTCAGGCTGTCAGCTTGTGACTGGCGTTTACAGGGTTCGTGCGACCTGAACCCGTTCGAACACCTCGATGCGGTCACCGACACGCACGTCGTTGTAGTTCTTCACGCCGATACCACACTCCATGCCGTTACGGACTTCGCCGACGTCATCCTTGAAGCGACGCAGGGATTCCAGCTCGCCTTCGTAGATGACCACGTCTTCGCGCAGTACGCGGATCGGACGGTTGCGGTACACGGTACCTTCGATGACCATACAACCGGCCACCGCACCGAACTTCGGCGAACGGAACACATCACGCACCTCGGCCACACCCAGGATCTGCTCACGCACATCACTGCCGAGCATACCGGTCAGGGCTTTCTTCACGTCCTCGATGATCTCGTAGATCACGCTGTAGTAGCGCAGATCCAGACCTTCACTCTCGATCACCTTGCGCGCCGAGGCATCGGCCCGCACGTTGAAGCCGAAGATCACCGCGTTGGAGGTCAATGCCAGGTTGGCATCGGTTTCGGTGATACCACCGACACCGCCGGAGACCACCTTGACCTGTACTTCGTCGTTACCCAGCTCGTTGAGCGAGCCCTGCAGGGCTTCCAGGGTACCGCGCACGTCGGTCTTGATGACCACGTTGAGAACCTTCTTCTCATCCTGGCCCATGTTCTCGAACATGTTCTCCAGCTTGGCCGACTGCTGACGGGCCAGCTTGATCTCGCGGAACTTGCCCTGACGGAACAGCGCCACTTCACGCGCCTTCTTCTCGTCAGCAACCACGGTGACTTCGTCACCGGCGTCCGGAGTACCGTCAAGACCGAGGATCGCCACCGGAATGGAGGGACCGGCTTCCTTGACGTTCTTGCCGTTCTCATCAAGCATGGCGCGCACCTTGCCGTGATGAACGCCGCACAGCACCACATCACCCTGACGCAGGGTACCGTTCTGTACCAGCACGGTGGCAATCGGGCCACGGCCCTTGTCCAGGCGGGATTCGATCACCACGCCACGGGCCGGTGCGTCCGGCTGGGCCTTGAGCTCCAGTACCTCAGCCTGCAGCAGTACCGCTTCGAGCAGTGCATCGATGCCGGTACCGACTTTCGCCGAGACGTGGACAAACTGGGTATCGCCACCCCACTCCTCGGGAATGACATCCAGCGCGCCCAGGTCGTTCTTGATGCGATCCGGATCAGCCTGTTCCTTGTCGATCTTGTTCACCGCCACCACCAGCGGCACACCGGCCGCCTTGGCGTGCTGAACAGCCTCTTCGGTCTGCGGCATCACGCCATCGTCTGCGGCAACCACCAGAATCACGATATCGGTGGATTTGGCACCACGGGCACGCATGGCGGTAAAGGCCGCGTGACCAGGGGTATCCAGGAAGGTGACCATGCCACCCTCGGTTTCCACGTGGTAGGCACCGATATGCTGGGTGATGCCACCGGCCTCACCGGAGGCCACGCGGGTACGGCGGATATAGTCGAGCAGCGAGGTCTTGCCATGGTCCACGTGACCCATGACGGTGACTACCGGCGCGCGGCTGAACTCTTCACCTTCGTACTGCTTGGCGGCAGCGGTAACGCTGTCTTCCAGGTCGGTTTCGCGTACATGCTTGACCTGGTGCCCCATGTCCTCGGCAATGATGGTCGCGGTGTCCTGATCCAGCACCTGGTTGATAGTCACCATGTTGCCGTTCTTGAACATGTACTTGATGACTTCGGCTGCCTTGATGGACATTTTCTGGGCCAGTTCGGCCACGGTGATGGTTTCACCAATTACTACTTCTCGCACTACAGGCCCTGTCGGCTTCTCGAAGCCGTGCTGATTACGTTTCTTCTGCGCCTTGAGCTTGCCACCGCCGCCACGACGACGTGCTCCCGCACCGTCATCATCAGCTGCACGCGGTGTACTGCGACCCTTGCCCGGGCCACCGGCACGCTTACGACCGCGCTCGTCTTCCTCGGCGCGGTCACGGCGACGCTGTTCGTCCTTCTTCTTCGCCACCACCGCCGGGGAGGGTGCCGCAGGCGCTTCCGGCTCCGCAGCGGGCTCGACCACCGGTTCTGCCGGCGCCGGAGCAGGCGCAGACTGGGCGGCACGCGCGGCCTCCTGCTCGGCAGCCGCCTGGCGGGCCGCTTCCTCAGCCTTGCGAGCTTCCTCTTCTTCCGCCTGACGGCGGGCTTCGGCAGCAGCCTGACGCGCCTCTTCAGCGGCACGCAGCTCTTCCAGCTCGCGTTGACGCTGGGCTTCCAGGTCTACTTCATCCGGCTTGACGTAGGTGCGCTTCTTGCGCACTTCGACGTTAACCGTCTTGCTGCCGGCCACCTTCAGGGTGCTGACCGTCTTCCGCGTCAGGGTAATCTTGCGTGGCTCGCCGCCATCGCCGTGGGCATTCTTCAAATGTGTCAACAGCCGTTGTTTTTCCTCATCGGAAACTGCCTGCTCTGCACCTGTGTGCGGCAGCCCTGCTTCCTGCATCTGTTGTAACAGGCGCTCTACCGGCGTACCTGTTACCTGAGCCAACTCTTTGACCGTCACTTCCGCCATTCACTTTCTCCTCAGTCGGGGGCCCGGCGTTTCCGCCTGGTGATACTGCCAGCCGACCGGTTTATTCAAACCAGGGCGCCCGCGCGGCCATGATCAGGGCCGCAGCACGGGCTTCGTCGATTCCATCAATATCCAGCAGATCATCCACGGATTGCTCAGCAAGGTCTTCCATACTGAGAATGCCGCTGGCAGCCAGCTGGAATGCCAGAGCACGATCCATGCCTTCCATATTCAGCAGGTCGTCAGCAGGCTGAGCCTCTTCCAGTTTCTCCTCATTGGCGATGGCCCTGGTCAACAGACAATCCTTGGCCCGGGAACGCAGTTCGTTGACGACATCCTCATCGAAGCCGTCAATTTCGAGCATTTCCTCCATAGGCACATAGGCAATCTCCTCCAGCGAGGTAAAGCCTTCATCAACCAGAATCTGCGCCAGTTCATCATCCACGTCCAGCTCATCAATGAAGCTGCGCAGCACGTCGCCTTCCTCGGCTTCCTGCTTGGCGCGGATGTCATCTTCGGTCATCACGTTCAGCGTCCAGCCGGTCAACTGGCTGGCCAGACGAACGTTCTGACCACTGCGGCCGATAGCCTGGGCGAGGTTATCCTCAGCCACGGCAATATCAATGGTGCGGGTGTCCTCGTCGAGGATGATGGATGCCACCTCGGCCGGGGCCATGGCATTGATCACGAACTGAGCCAGGTTATCGTCCCACAGCACGATATCCACCCGCTCACCACCCAACTCACCGGACACGGCCTGGACCCGGGAGCCGCGCATACCGATGCAGGCACCCTGGGGGTCAATACGCTTGTCCTTGGAGCGCACTGCAATCTTGGCCCGGGAGCCCGGATCGCGGGCTGCGCCCATGACCTCGATCAGCTCCTCGGAAATCTCCGGTACCTCGATGCGGAACAGCTCGATGATCATTTCCGGGCAGGCTCGCGACAGCACCAGTTGCGGACCGCGATTTTCCTCGCGAATGTCCTTGAGCAGTGCACGGATCCGGGTACCGGTACGGAAGATTTCACGGGGGATCATTTCCTCCCGGGGCAG
>JAAYHO010000098.1 GCA_012735335.1 Gammaproteobacteria bacterium | reverse complement strand
TGCGCCGAGGCAGTGGCTGCTGCTCCGGCTGCGGCTGCCGACGCTGGCGATGATTCGGCAGCGGGCGGCTATCCGGGCGAGGCGTTGTTCTCGGCCAAGGTCTGTGTTGCCTGTCACACCGTGGACAGCCAGCTGGTTGGTCCGGCAATGAAGGCAGTGGCGGAGAAGTACGCGGGCGATGCGGATCATATCGCTGCGAGCATCAAGAACGGTTCCAGCGGTAACTGGGGTCCTATCCCGATGCCGCCGAATGCGGTCAATGACGATGAAGCCATGCAACTGGCTGAGTGGATTCTGTCCCTCAACTGAGTTTGCCGCGCTGACAAAAAGCCACCTTCGGGTGGCTTTTTTGTGGGTGAGTGTCAGCGCCCCAGCAGGCCGCGGATGTCGGCCAGGGCGCTGTTGCCGCGGGCTTGTTTCTGTTCCACGGGGACGTCTTCGGTGCCTTCCCATTCGAGGTCTTCGGGGGGGAGTTCGTCGAGGAAGCGGCTGGGCAGGCAGTCGATGATTTCGCCGAACTGGCGGCGGCGGGCGGCGTAGGTGAAGGTGAGGTTGCGTTTGGCCCGGGTGATGGCGACGTAGGCCAGGCGGCGCTCTTCGTCGACACTGTCGGCTTCGATGCTGGAGCGGTGCGGGAGGATTTCTTCCTCCATGCCCAGCACGTAGACGTGGGGGTATTCCAGCCCCTTGGAGGCGTGCATGGTCATCAACTGCACGCGGTCGGCGTCCTCTTCTTCTTCCTGACGTTCCAGCATGTCGCGCAGCACCAGTTTGGCGATGGCGTCCTCGAAGGTGGTTTCGCCGGTCTCGTCGCGCTCCATGGTGGTTTTCAGGGCGTCCAGCAGGAACCAGACGTTGCCCATGCGCTTGGCGGCGATTTCGTCGCTGGAGCAGTTCTGTCTGATCCAGTTTTCATAGTCCAGATCGTTGACCATGTCGCGCAGGGCGGCGATGGGTTCGCTGCGCATGCAGCGCTCGCGGATGCCGTCCAGCCAGCTGGCGAAGCGCTTGAGGCGCTCCTGGTAGCGCGGTTCCATGTGTTCGCCCAGGCCGATATCGGTGCAGGCGTTGAACAGGCTGACGCCGCGCAGGTTGGCGTAGGTGCCGAGTTTTTCCAGGGTGGCCGGGCCGATCTCCCGGCGCGGTACGTTGACCACCCGCAGCAGGGCGTTGTCGTCGTCCGGGTTGACCAGCAGGCGGAAGTAGGACATCAGATCCTTGACCTCCTGACGGCTGAAGAAGCTGGTGCCGCCGGACAGGTGGTAGGGAATCTGGTGGTGCTGCAGTTTGAGTTCGATCAGCCGGGACTGGTGGTTGCCGCGGTAGAGGATGGCGACGTCCTTCCAGGGGATGCCCTGCTTCAGGTGCAGCATCTGGATATCGGTGGCTACCCGCTCGGCTTCGGCGTCCTCGTTGCGGCAGCGGATCACCCGGATCGGGTCGCCGTAGCCCAGCTCGCTCCACAGCTGTTTTTCGAACACGTGGGGGTTGTTGGCGATCAGGGTGTTGGCGGCCTTGAGGATGCGGCTGGTGGAGCGGTAGTTCTGCTCCAGCATGACCACCTTGAGCGCCGGGAAGTCTTCTTTGAGCTGCGCGAGGTTTTCCGGGCGGGCACCGCGCCAGGCATAGATGGACTGGTCATCGTCGCCGACCACGGTAAAGCGCGCCTGATTGCCTACCAGCATCTTGACCAGCAGGTATTGGCTGGCGTTGGTGTCCTGGTATTCGTCGACCAGCATGTAGCGGATGCGAAACTGCCACTTTTCCAACACGTCCGGGTGATCGCGGAACAGCATCACCGGGATCAGAATGAGATCGTCAAAGTCGACCGCGTTGTACGCCTTGAGTGTGCGGTTGTAGTGCATGTAGACGCTGGCGGCGGTCTGCTGTTGAGGCGTTTTGGCCTGTTGCAGGGCCTCTTCCGGGGAAACCAGATCGTTCTTCCAGGAGGATATCTGCGCCTGGATGCCTTCGGCTCCGTCATCGGCGCCGTAGTCCTTGTGCATCAGGTCGGTAATCAGGGCCTCGGCATCGCGTTGGTCGAAGATCGAGAAGCCGGGTTTGTAACCCAGCCGCTTGTGCTCCTTGCGGATGATGTTCAGCCCCAGGTTATGAAAGGTGGAGACGGTCAGGCCGCGGCCCTCGGGGCCCCGCAGCAGGGCACCGACGCGCTCTTTCATTTCCCGGGCGGCCTTGTTGGTGAAGGTGACGGCGACTATGTGCTGGGCACGAATGCCGCATTCCTTCACCAGGTAGGCGATCTTGCGGGTAATCACGCTGGTCTTGCCGCTTCCGGCACCGGCCAAGACGAGCAGCGGGCCGCTGATATAGCGTACTGCTTCCTGTTGACGGGGATTGAGTTGCGACACGTTTGACCTCAAGCAAGGCTGGGCGCGCAATTCTAGCATAGGGTATTCTTGGCGCTGAGCATGCTTTGCTCGACAGGGGTATGGCCAAGGGCTAGGCTGCATCTATTGGGCATTATGACTTTGCCTGAGGCGAGGACTGAGTTTGTATATCGAGAGATCATTGCAACGGATTGTGCTGTTGGATGAGAGTGCCGCCAGGGATGGGCTGGTCGAGCGCCTGCGTCTGGCTGGTGCGCCGGCGTTGGTCGTTGCCGTGGACTGGTTCCAGGCGCTGACTCTGGCCGAGCAGCCGGGCAGTCTGGTACTGGCCGATGATTTCTTCTTTCCGGTTCCCGAGCAGTGCAGGGTGCCGGTGGTGCATCTGGCCCGGCATGTCGAGGCCGAGGGGCAATTGCCCGGTGCGATCGACAGTATCAGCCGTCAGGCGGCGATGACCGAATTGCTGCGCTGCATGCGCTACGCCTTTGATCGTCAGCAGATGCTTACTGCGCTGGCTCGCGCGGCGACGGATGATCCGCTGACCGGTTGCAGCAACCGGCAGATGCTGCAGGATCGTCTCAAGCATGGCATGCAGCGGGCGCTGCGTGCCAACCAGCCGCTGGCGGTGCTGGTGCTGGATATGGACAACTTCAGTCATGTGAACGATACCCTCGGGCATACCGCCGGGGATGGCATCATCCGCCAGGTGGCTGACCGTCTGCGCAGTGTGCTGCGCGCCACCGATACGGTGGGCCGTATCGGCAGTGACGAGTTCGCGGTGATTGTCGAGGAGTACCTCAACGCGGCCAATCTCATGCTGGTAGTGAAGAAAATTGTGGCCGCGCTCAGCGAGCCCTTTGGCGTTGGCAGCGACAGCATGTTGATGGGCTGCAGCATTGGGGTCGTCACCTATCCGGAAGGTGGGCAGTCAGCGGACAGCCTGTTGCTGCATGCCGGACTGGCGGTGCAGCAGGCCAAGGCACAACCTGGCTGCAGCTATCATTTCTATGACGAGCGCATCAGCCGTCAGGCTCACACCCAGATCGAATTCGAGACCCAGTTGCGCGAGGCGCTGCGCAGCAATGAGTTGGAGCTGCACTACCAGCCAAGGGTGGATCTGCGCAGCGGCAGGATTGTCGGGGTCGAGGGGCTGATCCGCTGGCGGCATCCGGTGCGCGGGCTGTTGGCCCCGGGTGAGTTCATCCCGCTGGCCGAGGAAACCGGGCTGATCATTCCCATGGGTTACTGGGTTATCGCCCGCGCCTGCCATGACCTGCGCACGCTGCAGCGCCGGGGCATTGCCCTGAATGTGGCGGTGAACATGTCCTTCCGTCAGTTCCTCGACAGTCGTCTGCTGGCGACCATCCAGCGGCTGATCCAGAAGACCGGCATAGACCCGCGCATGCTCGAGTTCGAGCTGACCGAGACGGCGGTCATGCAGCATCCGGAGAAGGTGCAGGACACCATGGCCGGTATGGTCCGGCAGGGCCTGCGTTTCTCGCTGGATGACTTCGGTACCGGCTTCTCCTCCTTCGTCCACCTGCACAGCCTGCCAATCAACCTGCTCAAGCTTGATCGCAGCTTTGTGCGCGGCATTGTCGACTCTCCGGCGGATCGCAAGCTGGTGGCGGCGATGATCGATATGGGCCACAGCCTCGGGCTGGAGGTAGTGGCCGAGGGGGTCGAGGAGCGTGCGCAGATGGAGGTTCTCCGCGGGCTGGGATGCGACCAGATTCAGGGGTTCTTCATCAGCCCGGCGCTGCCTTTCGTCGAGCTGTGCTACTTCGCCGACGCCTACGCCATGGGCCGGGAAGATGTGCTGAAGAGCCCCGAGCGGCTGGACAGCAAAGTCACTCAGCTGACCGGCTGTCGGTCCAGCTGACGATACTGCAGGGCTTCGGCCAACTGGGCCCGGCCGATCTGCGGCTGCTGTTCCAGATCCGCCAGCGTGCGGGCCACCTTCAGCGCCCGGTGACTGGCCCGGCGCGATAATCCCAGCCGCTCCACCGCCTGCTCCAGCCAGCCTTCGTCCTCCTTGCCCAGCTGACAGTGCTCCCGCACGGCGGCCAGATCCAGATGGGCATTCAGACAGCCCTGGCGCTGCAGTTGATAGTCCCGTGCCCGTGCTACCTGCGCGGCGGCCTCGCGGCTGTCGGGTTTGCCCAGCGTCTGAGCGGAGAGACTGAACGGCTCGTTGTGCATGCCCAGATGCAGGTCGATGCGGTCCAGCAGCGGGCCGGACAGCTTGCTGCGATAGCGCTGGATCTGTTCCGGGCTGCAGTTGCAGCGACCGGATGGATCGCCCTGATAGCCGCAGGGGCAGGGGTTCATCGCGGCGATGAGTTGAAACCGGGCCGGGAAGGTCAGTTGCTCCCGGGCCCTGGCCACATGGATGACCCCGGATTCCAGCGGCTCGCGCAGCATCTCCAGTACCTTGCGGTCAAACTCGGGCAGTTCGTCGAGAAACAGCACGCCCTGGTGGGCCTGGGAAATCTCGCCGGGCCGGGGTTGGCTGCCGCCGCCAACCAGCGCCGCTGCAGATGCACCATGGTGGGGCGCTCGAAAAGGGCGGCTCGGCCAGCGCTCCAGCATCTCGCGGCCACAGACCGACTGGATGGCGGCCACTTCCAGCGCCTCATGTTCGGCCAGCGGCGGCAGAATGCCCGGCAGACGGCTGGCCAGCAGGGTCTTGCCGGTACCCGGCGGGCCGAACAGCAGCAGATTGTGCGAGCCTGCCGCTGCCACGATCAACGCCCGTTTGGCCTGAGCCTGACCCTGCACATCGGCCAGATCGGCGTTGGCCTGGTGATCGGACAGCTGGGCACTGGCGGGTACGGCGGGCAGCTCTTGCTCGCCGCGCAGGTGCTCGCACAGCTCCAGCAGATGCTCGGCGGCAATGATATGTACGCCCGGCACCAGTGCGGCCTCGGCGGCGTTGGCCCGGGGGATCAGCAGGCTGCGTTGCTGCTCGCGGCAGGCCAGCGCGGCGGGCAGTACCCCCTGCACCGGGCGCAGCTCGCCGGACAGCGCCAGCTCACCCAGCACTTCGCAGTGCTGCAGGCAGTCGGCTGGCAGTTGCCCGCTGGCCACCAGCAGACCCAGGGCAATGGCCAGGTCAAAGCGGCCACCTTCCTTGGGCAGGTCGGCGGGGGCGAGGTTGATGGTGATGCGCTTGAGACTGGGAAAGTCGAGGCGCGCATTCTGCAATGCGCTGCGTACCCGATCCTTGCTCTCACGTACTGCGGTCTCCGGCATGCCGACCAGTGTGAGACTGGGCATGCCATTGGCCAGGTGGACTTCAACAGTGACTGGTGGTGCCTGTATTCCCAGTTTTGCGCGACTGTAGACAATCGCCAGGGACATCGATCACTCCTTGATCCTGAGGTGGCTCAGGGTTGGTTTTCCAGCTCGGCCACCCGCTTTTCCAGCGCTTCGAGGCGCTCGCGGGTGCGCAGCAGTACCAGCTGTTGGGTTTCAAACTCTTCACGGCTGACCACATCCAGCTTGGCCAGCGCGCTCTGCACCAGGGCCTTGATCCGTTTTTCCACCTCTGCGCCGGGCAGGCCGCTGTCACTGTTCAGCAGGCGGGCAGCCTGGCTGCCAACGGTATCAATCAGGACTTTATGCAGCATCGGTGTTTTCCATGGGTCGGTGGTGTGCTGCAAGTCTATCACCCGGCGCGCAGCGGCCCAACCGCCGATGGTGCGCTCCGTGCACGGTCCTGGCGCATGGTTCGGCCCGGCTTGCACCAGGTCGGTGCGTTGCTGCCTGTCTGACCCCGGCTCTGGAATTGGTTGAATCAGCTATCCATTTGAATGAAAAAGAAAAATTCAAGTTGGCCGAATTTCTGCAATACAGCTGTTGCGCCGGGGGAAATGTGGAATATCTCCGCTTTATCACGGTGATAGGTGCAAAGTCCGATTTTAAAAGGCTTTAACTCGGCATAGACTTGTCCTGTCCCCCAGGGCAGTCCATCTAACGGGAGTAAATCGATGAAATTAGTAACGGCTGTTATCAAGCCATTCAAGCTGGACGACGTTCGGGAGTCCCTTTCCGAAATAGGCGTGCAGGGCATCACCGTGACCGAGGTCAAGGGCTTTGGTCGGCAGAAGGGCCATACCGAGCTGTATCGCGGTGCCGAGTACGTGGTGGATTTTCTGCCCAAGGTAAAGATCGAAGTGGCCATCGGCGACGACATGCTCGACCGCGTCATCGAAGCCATCAGCAAGGCGGCCAATACCGGCAAGATCGGCGACGGCAAGATCTTTGTCGTGGCACTGGAGCAGGCCATCCGTATCAGAACAGGCGAGACCGGCACCGACGCCATCTGAGCCTTGTTTCATCATATGCAGTAACAAGCCTATCTGGGGGGCTTAGTTATGGAAGATCTCGTACAGGTCAAGTACGCACTTGATACCTTCTACTTTCTGGTGTGCGCCGTACTGGTAATGTGGATGGCTTGCGGTTTTGCCATGCTCGAAGCCGGTCTGGTCCGCACCAAGAGCACAACCGAAATTCTCGCCAAGAATATTGCGCTGTTTGCCGTAGCCTCAGTGATGTATCTGCTGGTCGGCTACTACATCATGTATTCCTCTGACGGCGGCATCTTCCCGAGCTTCGGGACGCTGATCGGCAGCGAGAACACGCTGGCGGATGTCACAGCTGGTGGTGACGACGCGCCCTACTACTCCGCCCGCGCAGACTTCTTCTTCCAGATCGTCTTCGCTGGCGCCTGCATGTCGATTGTCTCCGGGGCGGTGGCCGAACGCATGAAACTCTGGGCGTTCCTTGGCTTTGCGGTCATCATGACCGGCTTCATCTACCCGATCCAGGGTGCCTGGAGCTGGGGCGGTGGCTGGTTGAGCGAGCTGGGTTACTCCGACTATGCCGGTTCGGGCATCGTGCACATGGCTGGCGCCAGTGCGGCTCTGGCAGGTGTATTACTGTTGGGCCCGCGCAAGGGCAAGTACGGCCCAAACGGTCAGATCAACGCCATCCCGGGTAGCAACATGCCGCTGGCCACGCTGGGTATCTTCATCCTGTGGATGGGCTGGTTCGGCTTCAACGGTGGCTCGGAACTGAAGATCTCCGATATCGCTTCTGCCAACAACGTAGCCCAGGTCATGGTCAACACCAATCTGGCCGCCGCGGGCGGGTTGTTGGCAGCCATGCTCACCTCCCGCGTGCTGTTCCGCAAGACGGATCTGACCATGGTGCTCAACGGCGCGTTGGCGGGTCTGGTGTCGATCACTGCCGATCCGCTGTCACCATCCGCGCTGAGTGCCGTGCTGATAGGTGGTGTTGGCGGCGTGATAGTCGTGCTCAGTGTGCTGGCGCTGGATCGCCTGAAAATCGATGATCCGGCCGGTGCCATTTCCGCCCACGGTTCGGCAGGTATCTGGGGTGTGCTGGCGGTGCCGCTGACCAACGCCGAGGCCGCCTTCAGCTCTCAGCTGATCGGTGTGCTGGCCATCTTCGGCTGGGTATTCATCGCCAGTCTGGTGCTCTGGGGTATCCTCCGGGTGGTGATGGGTATCCGCATCTCCGAAGAGGAGGAATACGTGGGTGTCGATGCCTCCGAGTGCGGGCTGGAAGCCTACCCCGAATTCACTCTGAGAAAGTAGTCGGGTCGCAACGCAACACAGGGGCGCCTGCGGGCGCCCCTTTCCCGTTGTCGGCAAAAAAGCAAACTTTGCCGGGCTCGGGAGTGTCCAACGCTGCACCAGGTAACCCCGGAGGAGCGCATGCAAACCGAGACCTACGACTATCTGTTGCAATGGACGACCGAACTGCATGAGATCATCGCCGAGCGGCTGGAGCAGGCCATCGGCCCCGACACCGACCAGCGTACCCGCTGGCTGATGGAGTATATCGCCGGGCATGAGCGCGAGCTGGCCAATACGGTACGCCGCTACCGGGAGCAGGCCGGAGCGGCGGAAAGCCGGACCTGGCTGTATGAACATATCGGCGAGGATGTACCGCCCAACGCCCGCTGGGAGCTGAGTTTTATCGGCATGAATGCCGATCAGATCA